>DATDAJ010000278.1:0-4141 GCA_036525475.1 Candidatus Udaeobacter sp. | reverse complement strand
CTCCGACCTTGACCCGTTTCTTGCCGAATTGCTTCGGCAAATTCCTGCAAGCGCCAACACGGACGGCGCGCCTGCCGCCGAACAACGTATCTTTAGCCTCCCGATAAACGGAAAAGAGACGGAACTATGCGCTGAGTGGAAAATGTATGTAGAACCTGAATTGCGCCGTCTATTTCAGACGGCGACGCAGACGGTCGGCGCCGATCTGGAGCAACTAAATGGAAACGAACAAAGTCTCGCAAACCGCACTCTGCGCATTCCGACAAAACATGCCGACGCGTGGTTGAGCGCGCTGAATCAGGCCCGGCTTGTCATCGCTGCAAAAAACAATTTTACCGAGCTGGAACTGAGCGACCACCTTCGCTCACCGATTGGATCCCGCCGCGACCTGAGCTTGTTCCAGGTAAACTTCTACGGCTTTCTGCAGGAATTTATCCTGCGGGAGCTAGACTGCTGAGGAGGAGGAAGGGCAGCAATCAGGCTTGCTTCTTGGCCTTTACCATCGTCATGAGGCGTTCTTTGATGGCGTCGGACGACTTCGCTGGACGCAGGCTCAACGCGAATGCTTCGTGCAATGCATAACATTTGCTGATGAAGTCTTCGGCTTTTTTCCCGAATTTCTTCCGCGCTTGCTCGAACTCCTCGAGCTCTTCCGGGTCGAGCGCGCCGATCACGTAAAGTCGGGACTGATTTTGAAACTGCTCAAAGTTCATCTTTCAGGTCCTTGAGGCCGTCATATATTTTTTTCAGGCCCAATTCAAGCCGCGTCTTTACGGTGCCCAATGGTGTATTCGTTTTCGCTGCGATTTCGCGCTGGCTCATGCCTCTAAAAAATGCGAGGTCGATTGCCTGTTGCTGAGCAGGTGGCAGGCTGCTGATCACCTTGCGGATCAGCACGCGCGTATCGCCCAACACAATTTCTTCTTCGGTGGCGTTGTGCACCCATGCATCTGGCTGCTGTTCGGTTTCATTTTGCAGGCGTTCCTCTGCGCGTGCGTAAGCCTGTTTCTTGCGCAGGCCATCGATGGCCCGTCGCCGGGCGAGTGTCACCATCCAGCCTAGCGGTTTGCCCTTTTGCTCGGAGAAATTTTTCGCCTGGTTCCAGATCTCCATGAAAATCTCCTGTAAGAGATCGTCGGCCTCAGCCTCGTTGTGGATGACTCGCAGGATCAGCGCCTTCAGAATGCCGTTATAGCGGTCGTAGAGCTGAGACAACGCATCGGCGTCGCCGGCCTGGATGCCCTTCATCAAATCGAAGTCGTTCGGCGCTCCGGGTTCGAGTGGCGGGGCGATCGTATGCGCTCCCACGCCCGAATGTGGCATTCGGCCGCGTTTCTTTGGTTTCCGCTTGATAGAAGAAGTTAGTTCCGAACGTTCCATGCGTGATAAAAACTGGCGTCAACAAAAGGGATCGAGCACTGATACGGTAATCGGGCGTGTTAAGCTGAACGGACGCATTGGTTTCGAAAGATGCAAAATCGATCAATTGCGCTGCACGTTTCGTGCGTCAAGAGTTAATCCCATGGCACAGGGGGATACCAATACATCCGTCGATCCGCTTTGGTTCAAGGACGCCATCATCTACGAGCTGCACGTTAAAACATTTTGCGACAGCGATGGCGACGGCATGGGCGATTTTCGCGGGCTCATGGAGAAGCTGGATTATGTGCAAGAACTCGGCGTCACGGCCATATGGTTGCTGCCGTTTTATCCGTCTCCGATGCGCGACGACGGCTACGACATTGCCGATTATTTTGACGTAAATCCGAATTTCGGCACGCTCGATGATTTCCGGGCCTTTCTCGACGCCGCGCATGATCGGAATCTGCGTGTGATCACCGAATTGGTGATCAATCACACATCCGATCAAAATCCGTGGTTCCAAAAATCGCGACGCGCAGTCGCACGCTACGGTCCTGTAACCGCAGATGAGGACCGCGGCGCAAGAATGACCGGAGTCGCCGACCCCGGTCACAGCGATGATGACCTTGCTTATAAAGACTTTTATGTCTGGAGCGAGACGCCGGAAAAATACAAGGACGCTCGAATCATTTTCAAAGATTTCGAGACATCCAACTGGGCATGGGACCCGTTGGCGAAGGCCTACTATTGGCATCGCTTTTACTCACATCAGCCGGACCTGAATTTCGACAATCCAGCGGTGCACGACGCGGTGAAAAAAGTCTGCGATTTCTGGCTGTCGATGGGCGTCGATGGACTTCGACTCGACGCCATTCCGTATCTTTACGAACGGGAAGACACGAATTGCGAGAATCTTCCCGAGACACACAAGTATCTTCAGGAACTTCGCGCTCAGGTGGACGCGAAATTCCCGAATCGAATGCTGCTTTCAGAGGCGAATCAGTGGCCGGAGGACGCCGCGGCATATTTTGGAAAGGGTGATGAGGCACACATGAATTTTCATTTCCCGCTTATGCCGCGCATGTTCATGGCGCTTCAGATGGAGGACCGGTTTCCGATTATTGATATCATGGAGCAGACGCCGGCGATCCCGGAGAATTGTCAGTGGGCAATGTTTCTGCGCAACCACGACGAGCTAACGCTGGAAATGGTCACCGACGAGGAACGGGACTACATGTATCGAGTTTACGCGACCGATCCGCACGCTCGTATCAATCTTGGCATCCGCCGGCGGCTTGGACCGCTGCTTGCGAATAACCGCCGAAAAATTGAGCTGCTCAACACGCTACTGTTCTCCATGCCCGGCACGCCCATCATCTATTACGGCGATGAGATCGGAATGGGTGACAATTTTTACCTCGGCGATCGCAACGGTTGCCGCACGCCGATGCAATGGAGCCCGGACCGCAACGCGGGATTTTCAAGAGCGAATCCACAACAGCTTTATCTGCCGGTCACGATCGATCCCGAGTATCACTACGAAGCCGTCAACGTCGAGAACCAGCAGAAAAATCTTTCGTCACTGTTGTGGTGGACACGTCGCGTAATCGCCATGCGGAAAAACTTCAAGGCGTTGTCGCGTGGCTCTCTTGAATTTTTGAGCCCGGACAATCCGAAAGTGCTGGCGTTCCTTCGCCGCTTTGAAAACGAGACGATCGTGATGGTGGCAAATCTTTCGCGCTTCTCACAGTCGGCCGAGCTGGATCTCTCGCGTTTTGCGGGTTGCGTGCCGATGGAAGTTTTTAGCCGCAATCTATTTCGGCCGATCAGGAAAACGCACTACGTCATTACACTCGGCCCGCACGCCTATTACTGGTTCGCGCTGCAAGCGCCGATCGACACGCGCCGCGCGTCAAAGAAACATGTTGTCCCGACCATCAAGGCGCCGGCTCAGTTGGACGTCCTGCTTGGCAACAGCCAGCGAGAACAGTTCGAGCGCGACGTTCTTCCAAATCATATCCAGAATTCCCGCTGGTTCGGTTCCAAAGCGCGCAGCTTTCGAAACCTAAAAGTGACAGAGCAGCTCGCTTTTTCGGCTGATGCCGATGGCGCGCGACTCTGGTTCATCGACGTAAATTATCTGGATGCTCCGACGGAAAGGTACGCCATACCGGTAAAGATTGCCGCGGGCGAAACCGCGCAGTCCATTACGCAAAACGCGTCGCATGCGATCGTAGCGCATTTCGGACGAAGGAATGGCGCCATCCTGTGTGATGCCATTTGGGACGCGGCGTTTCGTTTGCAATTGTTCGAGGCCATTGTGCGGCATCGCACACTAACAGCTCAGGCAGGACAATTTGTCGGCCTCACAACCTCGGGTTTTGAGTTGCGAGACGTTAATGTCTCCGCCAACTCGCACGTTCTTAGCGCGGAACAGAGCAATTCTTCAATGCTCTTTGACAATAAATTTTTCCTGAAACTCTATCGGAAACTCGAGGACGGCGTGAACCCTGACGTGGAAATCACGCGGTTCCTGACGGAGAAAACCGATTTTCCAAACGTGCCAGCTTTCGTCGGAGCGCTCGAATATCGCCGGCCAAAGGCGGAGCCAACGGTTGTTTGTCTCCTGCAACGCGCGATCGCCAATGAAGGCAACGTTTGGACGCTCACGGTCGACGCCCTCGGCCGCTACTATGAGCGCGTGTTGGAGCGCAAAGGCGATTTTCAAAGTGAAACAGCGCTGCCCGGTGCTCTTCTCGAGGAACTCGTAGGCGGCGTG
>DATDAJ010000277.1:0-3046 GCA_036525475.1 Candidatus Udaeobacter sp. | reverse complement strand
GGACGTCCCGAGATCGCTGATACAATTACATCTCCTCAATCTCGGATCGAAGTTCGTCTTTTGTTCTGCCCAATCTCTTTTGTAGGCGACCCAGAAGCTCGTCCTCCTTGCCGTCGGCAAAGGTCAGATCGTCGTCAGTCAGCTGACCGTATTTCTGCTTTAGTTTGCCCTTAATTTCGTTCCAGCTCCCCTTCATTTGTAGCTTCATAACACAGACAATTCGTGTTTCACATGGCCATTGGTCTTCAGGTTTTTCAGCTCAGTCCCCCTTGGGCAAAAAATACGCGCCTTTACTGTTCGCACATGGCAGAACAGAAAGGCGCGTTGGAGACGAACGAGACTAATTATTAATCTTCGTCCACGATTACGCGATCAACCATCATGCTGTCGCCTGTTCCGACATAATGGACGCGGACTGGTACCCCGACTTTGATCTTAGTCTTTACCACATCTGGGTCCAAGACCTTGCCGCTTCTGGTCACATATGTAACCGTCTTGCCGAAGCGATAAGTGCGCGGTCCGCTGGTCTCCCTCAGAACGATCTGACTGCCCGGAGAGTACTCCGTGATCGTCCCGCTGCCCTCAGTCGTGGTCGTTGTCGTGGTCTGCGAGACCTGTGCCCATGCGAACGGCGCAACAACTGCCAACGCCATGCTTAATAGCAATTTTTTCATGTTTTTTCCCTTTTTGTTGAGTTGCGGCAAGTATTGAACGTCCTCTGTTTCTATTAGTTCGAGGCTCCAAAAACTTGCCGTTACCATCGATTCGGATGCGGCATGCTCCACGGATGTTTGAAAAAGTTCGTTGCGTTGGTTGAAGCCTGGTTCTGCTAGCCGACTCTTACCGTGAATGCTTGATATGAAGTTGTGGATTGGGACATCAGGATTTCAGTACGCGGAATGGAAGGGAAGTTTTTATCCGGAAGACTTACCCGCAGCGAAGATGCTGTCTTTTTACGCCGAGCGATTTCCTACGACTGAGGTCAATTATACGTTTCATCGAATTCCTGCGCCGAAAACGATCGATAACTGGAAAGCTCAAACACCGGAGAAATTCCGATTTGCGTTAAAAGCGCCGCAGAAAATCACGCATTGGTCGAAGCTGCGCGATTGCGTCGATACACTTGAATATTTCTGCAAAGTTGTTAGTGGCCTCGGCGAACGACTCGGCCCGGTTTTATTTCAATTGCCGCCGACCTTCAAGAAGGATGCCGATGTATTGAGTTCGTTTCTGCGGGAATTTCCTGCCATGCGCGCCGCGTTTGAATTCCGTCACGACTCTTGGTTCGCCGACGATATCTTCGATCTGCTCAAGTCGCGCAACATCGCCCTCTGCATCGCGGATACGGACACCATCGCGACTCCGAAGAACATTACTGCCGATTATGGATATCTCCGCCTGCGCCGCGAAGACTACACAGACGAGGACGTGAAACGCTGGTCCGAGTTTGTGCGCGAACAGAACACAAATTGGACTGATGCCTTCGTCTATTTCAAGCACGAAGAAAGCGGCATCGGGCCGAAACTCGCGCAGCAGATGTTGAAATTGCTCCTGTGACTCGGGAGAGCTAGCGCCCGATCAAAATAAAAATTCCTGCCAGCAGCGCCAGCACGCCAGTTATAATTCCGATGCCAAGTCCAGTGAGGGTGACGATTCCCACCGCGATGAGATAAATCGCGAGCAGAAGCATGCCGATATTTTTGGTAATCATGGGGTGAGTATGAGGAAGCGCGCCAATGAGACAATCCCGAATGCCTACGCGTCACCCGATCATCCGGCGCGAAGCTTTAAATCGTCAAAATCGGAGCCTTAGAATCTGCTACTTGCCGCCGACACGAACTACCACCGCAGCAATGTCTTTAACGTCGACGAAAGCGTCGAAATATTCCGCGCCAGTGAGATTGGAAAGATGCACGACGTTGTCCGTTACTTGCGCAATCTTGCCGCCCATTTTTTCTCCGGATCTCAAATGCAGTTCGACATTTTTACCTGTGCTGCCCTGAAGAAGGCTGGCGACCGTCGCGTTAGGTTGCAGGCTGGCTTTATCCTGCGCGAACGAGCTGGCACAGACGGCGGTAATGATTATTGCAACAAGAAGTGAGTAACGTTTCATAATCAGCTCCTTCTGCGTGATTTCTGGTCGATTGACCAGTAAATAATTCATCGGTCAAGGAGGAGCGGTCTTGAGTCCGCCGTGCGAATCATGCGGGAGTTGCACTTCATGCGAGGCAGCGCGCGTGACCAGGAAACCACCGGTGGTTTGATTTGTCATTGGCACGCGCAGCGCCTGCCCTACAATTCGGCATGAGTTCGATCACCGAAAATCTCCACCGCGTTCGGGAGCAAATCGCGACAGCCGCCGCGAAATCGGGCCGATTGGTCGGTGACGTTGAGCTGGTCGCGATCACCAAGACGCATCCGGCTGAGAAAGTGCGCGAGGCGGTTGAAGCCGGGCAAACTCTCTTCGGTGAAAGCCGCGTGCAAGAAGCGCGCGCAAAGATTCCGGAGCTATCGTCAAATCTCCGGTGGCATTTTGTCGGACATCTCCAGAAAAACAAAGTGCGCCAGGCGCTGCCGCTATTCGAAATGATTCACAGCGTCGATTCTCTTGCGGTGGCGCAAGACATTAACCGGATTGCGGAAGAAGAGGGGTTGTATCCGCGGGTGTTGCTTGAAGTGAATGTGGCCGGTGAGGGGAGCAAATTCGGCTTTGCGCCCGACGACTTGCGCCAGCAAATGGAAGCGCTGCTGGGACTGCGGCGCGTGTCAATCGAAGGACTAATGTGTATTCCACCGCTCGCTCTGGAATCGGAGGATTCGCGGAAATTTTTCGTGCAAGTTCGGGAATTGCGCGATTCGCTCGAAAAGGAATTCAACATGAAGCTGACGCAACTTTCGATGGGCATGACGCAAGATTTTCCCATTGGAATTGAGGAGGGCGCGACGCTTGTGCGTGTGGGTACGGCGATCTTCGGCGAGCGCTCGAAGAAGCAGAAAGCCACAGATGAACACGGATTTTCACGGATTGCAGAAGCTTGAAATCAAT
>DATDAJ010000276.1:0-10549 GCA_036525475.1 Candidatus Udaeobacter sp. | reverse complement strand
CTCGCGCAGTTCCGCCTTATTTCGTGGCCGGCCGGCAGTCTTCGGCCATTCGCTCACCGGTTTGTAGAAGATGTAAACGTCACTTTCGTTAGGCGGCATGGGATCGGTCGCGATCTCACTCGTGCCGATGCGCGAAAATACGCGCGTGATCTCAGGGAACTCGGCATGCAGTCGATTTTCCACCTCGAGATCGGTCTTCAAGGAATCCTCCATGCTCATACCAACTGGTTTGTAGAGCATGGCGGTGATCGATCCTTCATCCAGCTTCGGCACGAATTCAGCGCCGAGGTGATTGAAAAGCCAGAGTGATCCGGCGAAAACAGCGATTGCGGCGAGCACGACGATCCACCGTAGCGCAAGTGCCAGTCGCAAGCTCGGTCCATAAATCGCTTTGACAGCGCGAACGATGAAATTGTCGCCCTCACGAATCCGGCCACGCAGCAGGAAGGAGCACAACACCGGCATTAACGTCAGCGCCAGGATAAGCGCGCCAGTAAGCGCGAGCATCACAGTCAGCGCCATCGGATGAAACATTTTCCCTTCGATGCCAGTGAGCGCGAGAATCGGTATGTAAACGATGGTGATGATGGCAACGCCGAAGAACATGGGACTACCGACCTGTTTGCTCGCGGTAAGGACGGTGTGGAGGCGTTCTTCAGTTGTCAGTGGGCGGCGAAGAGCGTGCTGACGAATTCCCAGCTGACGCACGACATTTTCTACGATCACAACCGCGCCGTCGATGATCAGACCGAAATCGATCGCCCCAAGACTCATCAGATTTCCTGAAACGCCGAACTTCAACATGCCAGTGACCGCGAATAAAAACGAAAGCGGAATCGCGGCGGTCACAATAAGCGCGGCGCGCCAGTTACCGAGTAACGCAAATAAAACGGCGATCACCAAAATCGCCCCTTCAAACAAATTGTTCCGCACGGTGTGAATCGTTTTGTTGATCAGGATCGACCGATCGTATTGCGATTGGATCTGCACGTTGTCGGGTAGCTTCTCCTGTATTTCGGCAAGACGCGTCTTGACGCGCTCGGCAACCTCGCGGCTGTTCTCGCCAGCGAGCATCATCGTCGTGCCAATCACGGTCTCTTGGCCATCAATTGTTGCGGCACCGGTGCGAAAGCGTGACGCGTAGGTCACGTCGGCGAGATCTTTGACGAGCAACGGTTTCACACCTGCTGCGAATTTCACCGGCAGATTTCCGATATCTTCAATTGTGTTCGCACGTGTGACTGCACGGATCGTCAGTTGATTTCCGCCGCGGCTGATAATGCCGCCACCAGCGTTTTCCACATTCGCGGCGATAATGTCGGCGAGCTCACTAAACGTCATTCCGGTTCGTTCCAAATCTTCCGGCCGCGGTTGTATAACGAATTGTCGCTCGTATCCGCCGCTTTCGTTAATATCGGCAATGCCGGGAACGGTACGGAGCAACGGCTTGATGGTATATTCCTGAAGTTCATTTAATTCGAACAACTGCTCGCGCAGCGAATTGGGTTTTTGCGCACCGGGTTTGTAGGAGACGTTGTAATAAAAAATTTCGCCCAACCCTGTGCTGATCGGCGCTAGTTTCGGCGCCACGCTTTGGGGCAACCGCTCGACGGCCGCCTGCAACCGTTCAGTCACAAGCTGGCGCGCGCGATAAACGTCGGTGCCGTCCCGGAATTGGAGAGTCACTTGCGAGAGACCGAACTTGGTCAGTGAGCGCATCTCTTCGAGCCCAGGAACTCCGGCCATTTCGATCTCGATCGGTCGCGTCACGAGTCGTTCGGATTCCTCGGCTGCCAGGGCGGGAATTTCGCTGTTGATTTGTACCTGTACGCCGGTGATGTCGGGCACGGCGTCGATGGGCAAGCGTGCTCCGGACCAAAGCCCGACACCTAACAACGCAAAGGCCGCGAGCAAAACAAACGCGCGCTGCCGCAAAGATATTTCGAGAATTTTGTCGATCATCGCCTGTCGAGTCGCGTAGCGGTGAGCTGCTCGAGTTGTTGTCGCGCTTCAATGGCGGCGGACTGCGCAGTGAAAAAGGCGTCGAGTGAGTCGAGATATTGTTTTTGTATCTCGGTGTAAGTCGTTATAGGAAGGGCTCCGGTGCGATAATTCCGATCGGCCAATTCTGCGGCCTCACGCATCTGCGGCAGGATCGACGACTGCAACTTCTCCGCTTCTTCGCCCCGCGATCTGTAAAGGAATGCCGCATCCGCGACCTTCCGATCGACTTCACGTGCTATTGCAGCCAGTTCGGCTTCCGCTTTCGCCGCACGGGCCTTCGCCGTTTCAATGTTGCCCGCATTTCGATTCCACAAAGGCAACGGCACCGTCATGCCGATGCCGAAGTGATACTCATTCGTGTCTGCGCGCTCCTGGTGCGCAAAGGGCCCGAGCTGCACCGCCGGCCAGCGCTCGTTCAGGGCTAACTGCACTTTGAAGCCTTGCTGTTCCAGCTCCATTACGTGCGTCCTAATATCGTAATTCTGTCGTCGTGCCGTCGTGAGCAACGTCGCTGTTTCCGGAATAGGCGCGAGCGTCGAATCGATTTGTGGAATGTCGAGCGCCGCTTCTGGCCGCGCGCCACGCAGCTGGTTCAACGCGTAACGCGCGCTTTGAATTTCACGCTCTGCTGCGAGTGCTCGCCGTTTTAACGAATTCGCATTCGCTTCGATAATACGAAGGTCAAGCTGCGGTGCGACGCCCGCTACAGGACGCTGCGACAACACCGACGATAACTCGTCGAATCGTGTCGATACTTCGCCCGTTTCGCCAATTTTCGCTGCGCTCAATGCCGCGCGATAAATCGCCGCGCGGACCTGCGCAGCGAGTGCCGCTTTAAATCCTTCCAGTTCGAGCTCAGCCAGCGAGATCTGTCGATTCGCGATCGCCTTTCGCAATCGTACGCGGCCGGGATACTCAAACGCCTGCTGGGCCGAGACCGTCCACAGCACACCGTTGCTGTCGGGGCCGCCCGGCACGTCGCGCACCAATTTTGCGCCCGCATCAGCGGTGATCTCTGGGTTCCGCCATTCACCCGCCGCCCGCCGTGCGCCGCGCGCGGCGGCGATTTCCGCCTCGTAAGCTCTGATCTCTGGATTACGCGCGAACGCTTCGGCGACGACTGCATCAATTGCGCGACCGGCGTTGCACGTCGTCGTCAATGCCGCTGCCAAACTGATTTGAATAAGAGTTCTCAAATGAAATGGACTGGTGAAAGCAAACAGGCAGACCGCGCGAGGGAGTGCGCGCGGACAAACACGAGAAGCGCGAAGGCGCTCCGTGTTTTCGCTCAAATCAGCAGCAGTGTGCTGCGATCAAATGGATTTGCCGTTCGGTGCGGCGGCGGCCGCGAGTAAGCCAGAGTTACCTTTGGCGCAAATACATCGACGGAAGTTGGCTGAGCCAGTGGAACGTGAAGAGCTATTTGCTGTTGGGTGCTCCTCTCACAAACGGCAGTTTGATTGGCCAAACTCGTGCCGCTGGAAAAATGAATGATGTGAGCTGGTTCGGACGACTCTGATGCAATCGACGATCGCGTCCCCTGCGGGGTCCCGGACACAGCAGTAGGAGTATCGTGTGTCAGCACCAAATCGATCCCACGTGAACCGACATGGACGACCACGTGATGATCCGGATCCAACGAAACAATCTGAGCGACTAACAGCGGCAAGATCTGACCACTGCAAGCGATCCCTATGCATATCATCACTCCCGGGCCGAAAGCTAAGCACTCACGCAATTGTCGCCGGAATAGCTTCGTCATCAGCCCAAGGTGGGCGGTCGGTTAGCTGAAGTCAATACAAGAGAGCCGCGTGGATGCGCATCCCATGAACAGATGCAAGCCTCAATCCTGAGCAGGTGAGCTGACTTCTTGCAAGCCGGCCACCAGCGACGCGTTCTTGAGTGCTTCTGCCAAGTCTTTGGCGCGGCCGCGTCCCCAATAATGGAAAAATATCATGCGCGGTTCCTCGTGAATCATGTGCTGGTGAATGGCGACGATGTTGATCTTGTCCTTACGCAGCGATTTAAAGACCGCTTGCAATTCGTCTTCCGTCACCGCGAAGTCGCCATCAACAACGGCGTTGTCGTCGCTCCCGGCGAACGCTGCCCACGTGTTTACGCCCATGTCTTTGCCGATCTTTACGCCATGCATTTGTGCAGGTCTGCCGAACGTGAACTTGACCATTCCGTCTTTAGATTCTCCCTGCGCTCCAAACATTTCGTTGAGAGGCGCAGCAGTAATTGAACTTTTTTCCGGCAAGCGCGCAGCGCCGAAGGAGTCCTTTGGATTTGGACTTGCGGCGCGAATCTGTTTGGCAGCATCGTAAACTTTTCTGACAGCACCGGCCAGCTTATCGACTGCGCCTTCTCCTTCGATGTGCATGAAATAGACATTTGGATGATCAAAGAAGAAATGATTGTGAAGCGCAGTGACGTTAAGGCCATTGTCGAGCGCAGCTGACATTGCCGCATTGACTTCATCTTCAAACAGAACCGTATCGCCCATCACCATTGCTCCATCTTTTGTCGAGGTGAATGCGGCCCACGTTCCGAGACCCATGAACGGCGGCATTGCCCATCCGTCCACGACGACCTTCACGTCGTTGCGAGGAAAGGTCACTTTGTAGACGCCTTCCTTCTCGTTCAATTTTCCCTTGAGCCCGGTGAGTTGGTCGATGCGCGCTGTGTCAAGGTTCGCAGCGGAAACGAGGTCAATTAGCGCGGTGAAAATTGTAGCCGCAATTACCGTCGGTTTCATAGTTAGTATTCCTTCAATGGCTAGCTTCCTTCGACGACCGGAACTTAAATGTGATGCCAGCCACGTTCGTTATTTTCGCGACAATAACTCGAAATCGAGTGAAGATCGACGACCAAAGGGCAGCGGCACACCTGCCTTGCGTTGAGCTGTGAACAATCAAGACAACGTGCCCCCAGACGATCAAATGCCGTCGTGGCGCGAAGTGTTTCTGTATTTCCTCTTCCTTGGCTTCGTCAACATCGGCGGGCCGGTGGCGCAGATCACGATGATGTTCAATCACATGGTGGAGAAACGCCGATGGCTCTCCAAAGATCGCTTCATCAAAATCATGGCTTTCTGCCACATGCTTCCCGGCCCGGAGGCGCTGCAATTGGCGATCTACGTTGGTTACCTGAAACGCAAACTATGGGGCGGCGTGTTGGCCGGTGTCACCTTCATTGTGCCCGGCGCAATTGCCATGATTGTTCTGAGTTGGCTATATGTTCATTATGGCAAGCTTCCTCAGGTAACGGACGCTCTCTACGTGCTTAAGCCGGCTGTGCTCGGCATCATCGCCGCGGGAATTATCAAACTCGGGCGCGCTTCGATCAGAAACGTGTTCCTTGCGGTTCTGCTGGTTGCCGCGTTTGCAGGAATGCGTTTCGCGGGAATCAACTTTCTGCTGATTCTTCTATTCGCCGGAATTCTTAATCTGATCGCGGAGCGCGGATCTGCGCTGCTCAAAAGGAGTGCGCCAACTTTGCCGGTGATGCTTCTTGGAACCGGTGCGCTGATTTCATTCAGCGATTCACGCTTGTTCCAAATTGCCTGGCTGTTTTTCAAGACAGGATTACTGAGCTTCGGCGGCGCGTATGCATCGCTTGTTTTCGTGCAGCGCGGCGCCGTTGCGCAATATCACTGGTTGTCCGACGGACAACTGCTCGATGGGGTTGCGCTCAGTGTGGCAACGCCGGGGCCGTTCATGTTGTTCACGACCTTTGTGGGTTATATCGCCGGGGGAATTCCTGGCGCGGTCCTCGCCACTTTTTTTGTGTTTTTGCCGTCTTTTGTATTCGTGCTCGGCGGCGCGCACTACATCGAAAAAGTCCGCGACAACCGCGCACTTCAGGCGTTCCTCGCCGGCGTGAGTGCCGCAGTTGTCGGTATTATCGCCGTCGTATCGCTCGATCTAATTCCCGAAGCGCTCGTTGACTGGCCGAGTGTCGGTATCTCGGTGGCTGCTTTTCTTCTGATCGCATTTTTGAAGCGGGACGTTGCTCTGGTGGCTTTAGGAGCAATGCTCGGCGGAGTAATTTACTCGACCGCCCGCGCGCTCGCGTGACTGTAGGCACGCATTGGATTTGCAATTCACGTGGCGGCGCGCATAGGAGTGACGCGCCCTACCCGCGCGAACACGGCGAAGACGATGTTAAGATAATCCGCCTCCGCCGCGCTTCGATTAACATAGCGTTTGCGACAACGCGACTCACTCAGCGATTAGTATTTCTCGCCTTTTTCTTTGTGCTCTTTGGCTTCGTCGTGTTTGCTCAGCACTTTCCCAGTCGCATCTATTTCAACGCCAATCTGCTTGCCATTCTTCTTGATGACGGCTTCAAAGTTGGAGCCCTCTTTCTCCCAGCGGACAATCGTTCCGCCTTTGGCTTCTGCCTGGGCGGCTTGCTGCACCGCAGCCGGGACATCAGAACTGTTAATCGTTTGTTCTTCGTGTTTTTCTTCCTTCGCTTGTGTGGTCACGCCGAATGCGAGGCCGACGCTAACCGCTGCTATCGTGAATAGGTTTTTCGTTTTCATGTCAGTAGGTTTTGACTGTCAGGTTTTAAGTATTGTTCGAAATTGACGCCTCACTGGCATGGAAAAACTGCAAAAAAAAATCCGAAGTCCTGAGCCGATCAGCACCGGATGTCAGATAGAGCCCGACAAACGCGCGCACTCCGTTTCATAATCTTCAATCAACTTCACGATTTTGGATTGAAATGCGTCCTGCGCCGAATAGACCGCTCCGATTGCTTCAGCGAAAGCCTTTTGCTTGAGCTCTTCTTCAATCGTTAAGCTCAACTCGGCGAGCTTTTCGATGTTGCCACGGGAATGAAACTCCAACTCCTTGAGCTTGGATAGAACCGCATGCGATTTCTCCGATTGTGCGGAATCTGATGGTTGAGGCGGCTTTTCGGCCTCCTGCTTTGGCGCAATGCTTTCCTCAGTTGCAGCTGGTTTCGTTTGCTCGATTTGCGCATTCTTGCGTGGCTGGGACGCACGAGTCTTTTGAGCAGCCTTGGTTTTATGCTGCTTCTCTTGAGTGACTTTCTTAGCGTGTGCGACGTTCCGCGGGTCTCCCATGAACTTATAGACGGGTTTCAGAGGTCCGGCGGCCGTATCTACCGAGCAAAGTGCTCCCAGGGATTTGGTAAGATCCCGAATGTCATTCTGAGCGAAGCGAAGAATCTCGGATCAAATCTGGACCGATCCACCAACGGAAATAGACAGAGATGTTTCGCTTCGCTCAACATGACAGCGACATTTATGAGATGAACTCTAGTGTTTCCCGAAAATCTCGCGCAACGCTGCGCGCGCGGCGTGATAACCGCACATGCCGTGGACACCGCCGCCCGGAGGCGTGGAAGCCGAACACAAATAGACCCCAGGCAAAGGGGTACGATAAGGAGTTGCAGCAAGAATCGGTCGTGCAATTAGCTGGGTCAGGTTCGCTGCGCCGCCGTTGATATCGCCGCCAGCTAGATTTGGATTCGATCTGGCAAGATCAGCCGCAGCCATTGTATGGCGGGCCAGGATGCAATCGCGAAAACCGGGCGCGAATCGCTCGATCTGCGATTCGATTTGATCCGACATGTCCGTGGCGCAGTTGAACGGAACATGACAATAAGCCCAGAGCGTATGCTGACCACGCGGCGCTCGCGTTTCATCGAACAAGCTTTGTTGCGCGACCAGTACAAACGGGCGCTCGGGAATTTTTCCCCGCGCAACCTCGCGTTCCGCCGTCGCAATTTCGTCAATGCTGCCGCCGAGATGAATTGTTCCTGCCCGACGGCAAGCTTCCGCTTTCCATCCTATCGGCTCACTCAGCGCATAATCGATTTTGAAAATGCCAGGTGCGTGCCGGAATGATTCCAGTCTGCGGCGATAGCCCGATGGCAATTGTTGACCGGCGATTCTCAAAAACTCCCAGACCGAAATATCGAGGAGAATCACGCGGGATTTCGGCAGATCGCGAAGATTCTCGATCCGATGATTCACTTCGATCTTCCCGGCAAGCTCACGCAGATAATCGGCAAGCGCGTTCGAAATTTGCTGCGATCCGCCGCGTGGAATCGGCCACCCCACCGCGTGTCCGGCAAGCCCCAGCACCAACGCAAATGCCGACGAAACCGGGGCTTCCAGTGGAAGAAACGAGTGCGCGGCGATCCCGGCGAAGAGCGCACGCGCTGGTTCTCCTTTGAAGACAAATTTCGACAGCAACGTTGCCGGGCAAAGCGCCGGTACTCCAAATCGCGCCAACACAAACGGGTGCCGCGGGACATGCAACATTGGCTGCAGGAACTCAATCGACAGATTTTCCCAGTTCCTCGCCAACGGCTTCATCAGGCGGCGATACGCGCCTGAATCTTCGTCTAATTGTTCCGCAGTAACGGCGATGTCTCTGTAGAGGCAGGCGGCGGAGCCGTTATCGAGCGGATGCGCCAGTGGAACTTGCGGCTGGATCCATTCAAGACCGAAGCGCTCCAGCGGCAGCGTTTTGAAAAACGGCGACCCTGCTGCAAGTGGATGAACTGCCGAACAGACGTCATGCAGAAAGCCAGGCAGAGTGAGTTCGGCCGAACGCGCGCCGCCGCCGATTGTCGCGTTTGCTTCGTAAACGAGCACGGAACATCCCGCGCGCGCAAGTGTAATTGCCGCCGCGAGACCATTCGGTCCCGACCCGACGACAATCGCATCGTATTCAATCGGCATATTGAAATTGCATCCCTGTCATTCTGAGCGAAGCGAACAATCTCTGATCAGTTTCACATGAGTTTCGGAAAGAGTCAGAGATGTTTCGCTTCGCTCAACATGACACAAGGTGAAATCCTGATTCTGAAACGCGCAAAGATCCAGAACCTCGCGATGTAGCTGGCAACGCCTTGATCATATTGTAGGGCGTTTGACTCGTTCGCTCCCGCTCTCTCGCCCGGATGGGCTGCCCGTCTATGTCGCTCGCGTGCCCGCGACTCCATTCTGTGAACCCCGAAACGTTTCGGGGCTGATATAGATGCCCTACAATTACCGGCACCGCCGTATACTTGGTGTTCTCGCAAAGAAATGAACCTGTGCGTCGTCTGCGTTCCACGCGCAAACGAGCAGAATCTTTCGATTCAAGTTCTATGGAGCGAACACAGCCTCACGAAACTGAAGCCAACTTTTCGATCGAGGAGTACGGCGCGAAGACTGCGGAAACGGAGGAGTGTGAGGAACAATTGCTCGCAGAATACGCGACGCTACTCGGCTTTTACCTGGCGAGTGCGGCTGTTCTAACAGGGGTTGCCGTTCAACAGAACCGTCTGCCCAGAAAATTTGGTTTGCTTGATCTGGCGCTGCTTGGAATAGCGACGCACAAGCTGAGCCGAATCGTCGCCAAGGACAGAATCACTGGCATTCTGCGCGCGCCGTTTGTGTGCTACATCCGCAGTGCGGGCGCGGGCGAGGTCGAAGAAGAGCCACGCGGCCGTGGATTCCAACGCGGGATCGGTCATTTAGTTTCGTGCCCGTATTGCATGGCGCCCTGGTGCGCCACGGCTTTGAGTTTCGGTCTGCTTTTCGCTCCTCGTGTGACGCGGTTCTTCGCCGGGATTTTGGTGAGCGTGGCCGCCTCGGACTTTCTCCACCGCGCGTACCTCAAGATGAAGGAAGAAAAATAGAGAACACCCTCACCAGGCGCTTCGCGTCCGCCTCGCCGGGATCGCGACCGGGCGGAGCGATGAGACTATTGAGGTGAGGATGACTTTCAGACGAAATGAGTGTGCGTGCAGAAGTTGTCGTAATCACAGGCGCGTCAGCCGGCGTGGGCCGCGCAGCCGCGAGAGAGTTTGCGCGTCATAGCGCACGAATCGCTCTGCTCGCGAGAGGAACTGATGGATTAAATGCCGCGCGCAGGGAAGTGGAAGAGCGGGGAGGCGAAGTGCTCGTCATTCCAACCGACGTTGCCGACGCAGATCGAGTCGAGTCAGCGGCCGCCCAGATCGAAGCCGAATTCGGTCACATCGATATCTGGATCAATAACGCGATGACGTCGGTCTTTTCGCCGATCAAACAAATGACAGCTGCGGAATTTCGACGCGTGACTGAGGTGACTTATCTCGGATATGTTTACGGCACACTCGCTGCGCTAAAACGGATGCTTTCGCGCGATCGCGGTGTCATCTTGCAAGTTGGCAGCGCGCTGGCATATCGCGGCATTCCGTTGCAGGCCGCGTATTGTGCGGCCAAGCACGCCGTCCAGGGGTTTTGCGATTCGCTTTGGTGCGAACTACTCCACGACAACAGCAACGTGAAGGTCACGATGGTGCAATTGCCCGCGCTCAACACGCCGCAATTCGGCTGGGTCAAAAGCCGTTTGCCGCGCAAAGCGCAGCCGGTGCCCCCGATTTTTCAGCCTGAAGTCGCTGCGGAAGCGATTTACTTCGCCGCGCACAATCCCCGGCGCGAATTCTATGTCGGCCTGCCGACAGCCGGAGCGATCATTGCAGACAAACTTGCGCCCGGCTTGCTCGATCGCTATCTCGCCCGCACCGGATT
>DATDAJ010000275.1:0-4012 GCA_036525475.1 Candidatus Udaeobacter sp. | reverse complement strand
GCCATTTAGCGATTTCGCGTAATGACGGCGCGTAGGAACGAGTACCTTGGCCCGCCCCTTGCAGCTGAGAAGGGCCGGTGGCGACGTTACATATCTCCGCCTACATTGATGAGCAAAGAAATCTCGACCCGTGCGCTTTTCGAATTAAATCAGACTGAAATGGAAACTGTACCGTATTTGGATCTTCAAGCGCAGTATCGGGCCCTGCGCACGGAGGTGCTGAGCGCGTTTGAGGAAATTTGTGAGTCGACGAGCTTCGCCCAGGGACGAGCAACGTCAGAGTTCGAGGCGGAATTCGCAGCGTATTGCGGAGTTGATCATTGTGTCAGCTTGAATAGCGGCACGAGCGCGCTGCATTTGGCTTTGCGCTGTGTCGATGTCGGTCCAGGAGACGAAGTCGTGACGGTCTCGATGACATTCATAGCGACCGCGTGGGCCATCAGTTACGTCGGCGCCACGCCGGTGTTCGTCGACATTGACCCTGTCCGCCGGACGTTGAATCCGGAGAACCTCGAAGCAGCAATCACGTCCCGCACCAAGGCAATTATCCCGGTGCATTTGTATGGAATGCCGGCAGAGATGGATCGCCTCATGGCGATTGCAGAGCGACATGGGGTGCCGGTGATCGAAGATGCCGCGCAGGCGCACGGAGCAAGATACCGCGGCAGACGCGTAGGCCAGTTTGGCCAAGTTGCGTGTTTTAGTTTCTATCCGAGTAAAAACCTCGGCGCGTATGGGGAAGGCGGCGCTTTGATCACAAACGATGCATCCATAGCGCACCGCGCGCGTTCTCTCCGCGATCACGCGCAAAGCCAAAAATACTTGCACGACGAAATCGGGTATAACTACCGCATGGATAGCTTCCAAGGGGCTGTGCTCGCGATAAAACTCAAGCACCTCGACGAGTGGAATGCGGCTCGCATTGATCGCGCGCGACAATACACGGAATTGCTGGAGCACTCGTCATACAAACTGCCTGCGCATATGTCCGATTCGGAGTGCGTCTGGCATTGCTACGTGATTGAAACTCCAGAGCGTGATCGCGTCCGCTCCGCCTTGCAGGAAGTCGGGATCCAGAGTGCCATTCATTATCCTGTGCCGATTCATCTCCAAAAAGCTTTCGCGCATCTTGATTATCGATCAGGCGACCTTCCGGTGACGGAAGCGCTGTGCGAACGCTGTCTTTCACTTCCGATCTATCCCGAACTCTCGAACGAGAAAATCTCCCGGGTCGCTTCCGTTCTCCTTGATCTGGAGAATCGCTGACGCGCCACGGACAGATCCGACTGCGCAAAAACAAATCGCGTTTGTAATCCGGCGTCGATCAGTGACGATCAGAAATGGCAGCGGAACGCGATTACGTTCTCGGCACGCATGAAGAGGAGTTAGCCAGGCTCGGCCTGCAACATCGCGTCTGGCGACCGGTTGTTTTGCATTGCTGGCAACGGGCCGGCATCACGGTTGGGAAACGCGTGCTCGATGTCGGAGCCGGTCCGGGCTACGCGGCCATTGATCTTTCTGAGATCGTCGGGGCCACCGGTGAAGTGGTAGCACTGGAACGTTCGCAAAACTTCATTCGCGCGCTGGAAACAATCTGCCGCGCTCGCTCGCTCGCGAACGTGAAGATTCACGAACTGGATTTGATGAAAGGTGATTTGCCGAAGCGTGACTACGATTTCGCGTGGTGCCGGTGGGTCGTGTCCTTTGTCAATGACCAGTCTCTATTGATTGAAAAACTTGGCGGCGTTATGCCGAAAGGCAGCGTCGCCATTTTTCACGAATACGGTCATTACGAGACGTGGCGATTCCTTCCGCGGCTTCCGATGCAGGAACGTTTCCGCGAACATGTGATCGCGACGTGGCGCGAATCTGGCGGCGAACCAGACGGTGCACTCCAATTACCTGGACTGCTTGGGCAGAATGGTTTTGTGATTCGCTCCGCGAGGCCGCACATCTTTTGCCTCCGCCCGAGCGATTACATGTGGCGATGGCCTGCCACATTCATCGAGACTTATCTCGAACGCCTGATTGAAATGGGGCGAATCGATCGCAAGTTTGCCGAGGAAGTTCGCACCGCTCTCGCGAGCGCAGAGAAAAATCCGAATGCCCGGATGCTCACACCCCTGGTGTTGGAAATCATCGCGGAAAAATTGTAGCCGCGATTCCGCTACGACGCTCCGACGAGACCCAGCCGCGCTGCATCACTTTTCAGCGCCGCGATGACATTCGCAATGAGGTCGTCGAGCGGCATTCCCAAATGTTCCGCACCGCTGATAATGTCGTCGCGGTTCACGGCGCGGGCGAATGCCTTGTCTTTCATTTTCTTTTTCACTGCGCGGACGTCGACGTCGTGAATGCTTTTTGTCGGGCGCACCAGCGCGACCGCTACGACGAAACTGCTTAGCTCGTCCACGGCGTACAGAGTTTTTTCGAGAGGTGTTTCCCGTGAAACGCCTGAGTAATCGGCATGCGAAAGAATCGCGCGGCACACTTCTTCGCTCCAACCGTTTTCGCGTAGCCACGCGACGCCGACAAACGGGTGGCCTTCGGTGGCGCTGCGTTCGAGATTCGGATGCCGTTCATAATCCATGTCATGCAACAATCCGACGGCTTCCCACAGATCCGTGTCTTCGCCGCGCGATTGCGCGAAATGCTTCATCGAATCAGCGACTGCATAGCAGTGTTTCCGCAGGCTTTCGGATTGCACCCAGTCGTCCAAGGTAGCTTGCGCGCGAGCGGCTAGCGTTTCACTCATCTCAATTCAGTGAATTGAAACGTTATCGCCCGTTTTGATTTTTGTGGCAAGCCGGACAACGTCCCAGTTCGCCAGGCGAATGCAGCCGTGGCTCGCAGCGCGTCCGATCGAACCCGGCTCATTCGTCCCGTGAATGCCGATACCTTTCTTGTTAAGCGCAATCCACATCACGCCTACAGGATTCCGCGGTCCCGCTGGGAGCATGTAGAAATTACCACTGCGTTCGCCGTGCTCGAGCATCTCCTTGTCGTAACGAAATCTGGGTAACTTTGAAATGCCTCGCACCTTCCACTCACCGATTGGTGAGGTGTTGTGCGCAGAGCCGATCGTGACTGGATATGCGGCGATCAGCTTCTCGGCTTCGAAAATTCCGAGCATGTTTGTTTTCGTGTCCACTTTTATGGCGACATTTCTTGCTGCTCCACTTTCGCCAGGAGTTGGCGCTTGGGTTTCAGGTTGATCTTCAACTTCGTTCGCAGCTTGCGAAGCAGTTTCACTGCCGGGCTTAATGTCTTTCACCGAAGCGAGTTCGAATGGCTCGACATTCGGTACCTTCAGCTGATCGCCTGCTTTAAGTCCTTTTAATTTGCCGGAATTAAGTTGTTCAAGGTAGTGAATGTCGCTGTGAAATTTTTCCGCAATTGCGTCGGCGACATCACGGTACGGCAGAAATTTCAATTTTGCCTGCTCAGGTACCTGACTCGGCAATTGTCCAACACTTTGAACGTCTGCTTCGGTAACGGTGTAGGAAGTGAACACAGGCTCCACACTGCCAAGATCGAGTCCAGAAACGTCAGGCGAGACATTCGCGTGTCGGCCGGATTGTGGCGGTGTGGACGGCGGTTGTTCCCCTCGCGATTCGCGGTAAAGCGAAAGTGCCTTCCACGTAAAATCTCCATAGCGGCCGTCGATTTTGCCCGGGCTGAAGTTTGCGCGATCTAGAAAAACCTGGAGTCGCGTCGCCGCCTCGATCTCCGCCGTCTTCGGCGCCTTTGTCTTTGTCGCCTTCTTCTTCGCCGCCGCTGGAAGAACGCCGATTAAGACCAACAGACCGACGATTACGAAACGATTCACAGCATTCACTCAATATGCATCGTGCGACTTAACAGTGATGGCTGTGTTGAGCGGCCAATCTCGCCGGCTGTTACGATTGCAATCCTAGGTATACCCACGCGAAACGCTGATGATTTTCGATGACCGACCTAGATTACAGAGTTTAAAATTGTGATATATTCTGCCGATGCAAAAGCCAGAAGT
>DATDAJ010000274.1:0-2298 GCA_036525475.1 Candidatus Udaeobacter sp. | reverse complement strand
GACGATTTCGTGAAAGCCTGTGCGCCGCGCGAGGCAATCGTCACCGCACAGTTCTCCGCACGCGGCGGGATCGCGCTCACCGTGTCCGCCGAATATCCGGACAGCAAGCCGCGACGCGATCGTCAATGATTCACTGTCATTCCGAGCGAAGTCGAGGCTGCAACGCAGCCGCCGCAGGCGGCGAGGCCAGGCTTTCAATCCCGGGGCGAAACCTAAAGGCAATTCCGCGGGATCCTTCGACTCCGCTTCGCTGCGCTCAGGATGACAGCGCGTCTATTCCATGTCTTGGCCGTACGTCACCACCCTGCCCCACAAACTCTTCGTTCCCCAGATGCCGGCGCGCAAACATTCCAGCTGCACGATCTGGCTGTGGTCGACGAAGAGATTCACGTCTGCGCCGTAGTTTTTGATATACCATGCGAATACATCGGGATCAGCGGCTTCAAACATCAGCTTTTCCATGCCGATCTCATCGATGAATTTTCCCGGCACGTCCGTGCGCCACTGATCAACATTCTCCGTGATTCCTTCGCTCTCGACCATGATAATGTCCGCGCCGGCTTCGAGAAATCGCTTTGCTTGCGCAATCGCCCAGTCCGGATCGCGTGTGCCTTCTGCTCGCAACTCCGCGGCTGCTGTTGCGCCGCCGGCGCCAAATTGAATTCCAACTTCCGGCTTCGCTTTCAGCCCGGATTTGCGCACCAATTCGATAAGCCGCAGCCAGTCGTCGGTTGAGATGGAGATGAACCCCGCTGAGATCTCGACGATATCAAACCCGAGCCTTTGACATTCGGCAACGTATTGCCGCACAGCGTCACTCCCCTGGGCAAGCACGTGCTCGAGAAATCCGCCGGTGGAAACGAGCACGTTGTGATGATGACAGAGTTCAATGATGTTTCGCACTGCGGTTTCCGGCATGAGCGAAAAAGAGCCGCCGGCAAACTTTAGCGAATCGACGTACTCCCCTACTAGTTCGAACAAGTCTTCGAGGTACCGCCGCCCGACTACCGAATAATAGGCACCACGGATTTCCGTTAAGCCGCGTGTCCGCGGTTTTGGTTCGCGTTCGTTAATCCGTAGAAACGAAAAACTGCGCTCGGGCTGCTTCGATTTCATTCCTCCCAATAAAGGGAACGGAACGCGAGCGGCGAGCGGTTGTCGCGAACCCGCATTGGCTGTCTAAATTGCAAGCGGCGTCATGACGTCTCCATTGCATAATTTCACCGCCCTAACGACCGACCTTTACGAGGTCACGATGGCGTGCGGTTATTTCAAAGCCGGAGTGACCGACCATGAGGCGGTGTTTCACGTCACGTTCCGGGAAAATCCCTTCGCCGGGCAATTCACCGTGGCTTGCGGCTTAGCAACAGCAATCGATTTCCTGCGCTCGTTCCATTTCACCGAAACGGAAATCGGTTATCTCGCGTCGCAGCGCGGCAACGATGGCAAGGCGCTGTTTGATTCCAGTTTTCTCGATTATCTGCGCGATCTGCGATTGAACTGCGACATCGACGCAATGCCTGAGGGAACACTGGTCTTCCCGAACGAACCGTTAATCCGAGTGCGCGGGCCGGTCATCGAATGTCAGTTGTTGGAAACAGCCCTGCTCACAATTCTGAATTTCCAAAGTCTGATCGCAACCAAGGCAGCCCGCGTCTGTCTGGCTGCTCAAAACGATCCGGTGATTGAATTCGGTTTGCGACGCGCACAAGGGGTGGATGGTGGCTTAACCGCCGCTCGCGCGGCTTACGTCGGCGGCTGCGCAGGCACATCGAATTTGCAGGCAGGCGAACGATTCGGCATTCCGGTAAGCGGAACTCAAGCGCACAGTTGGATCATGTTTTTCGACACGGAAATCGAGGCATTTCAAACATATGCCAGAGCAATGCCCAACAACTGCGTTTTTCTTGTCGATACCTACAATTCGCTTGACGGTGTGCGTCATGCAATCGACGTGGCGCGGCGGTTGCGGAGTGATGGCCACGAAATGATAGGCGTGCGGCTCGACTCTGGCGACCGAGCGGCTTTGAGTATCGAAACGCGGCGAATGCTTGATGAGGCTGGATTCGCCAACGCGAAGATTGTTTGTTCAGGTGATTTGGACGAATTCGCGATTGCAAAGATGAAAAAGCGTGGAGCCAAAATCGACATCTGGGGCGTCGGAACAAAGCTCACGACCGGCCAGCCCGACGCAGCGCTTGGCGGCATTTACAAACTCGGCGCGATCCGACCCCCTGGTGGGGAATGGCAATACCGCATCAAACTTTCAGAAGAATCAGCGAAAGCTTCGGTTCCAGG
>DATDAJ010000273.1:0-7045 GCA_036525475.1 Candidatus Udaeobacter sp. | reverse complement strand
TTGCATTGAAACAGCTGCCAATCCAACAACCAGGCATAGTCGAACCTACTGGTGCTATTGTAGGCCATTTTCAGTGTTCGGTTCGAGACGCGTGAACGTTCTTCAACGCTTCCTGCAGCGCAGGGCATGTTTGTGATACCTTCCGTCAACGTGAGCGCGACCATCAGTCAAAGGACTCGTATTGGTTTCCCAATATCGACCTCAGGTTTCGCACGGTTTCGCGAACGCACAGAAGCAAACAGTTCTAGGCAAAAGACTGCCGCCCGACTAAAAGCAAACGTTGTGAACCTCAAGATAGCAGCAGTGGTATTTGCTTTTCTTGCGCCATTGAACGCCGGGACCGTCACCGCAGCCGATCTGCACCCAATAATTGAGATCGAGACAGGCTATTTCTTCGGAGGCAGTGAAAACGGACAATGGATCAAGGCTGACCAAGCAGCTAAATCCGTCGCGGACAATACAACCTATCAGGTTTACAGCCTCACCAAACAGGTCGGCCAAATAACAGCGGCCCAACCAACATCGGTCGAAGAACCGTGCCCTGACACATTGATGGTCTCGCTCTCGTCGAAACCCAAAGATGGCGTGATCGGATTGGACGCGCCGTGGAATGCTTTGCCTAGGAAGCCCCTAATAGCTGATGTCACTCAGTCGGTTTACGTGGAGGCAGTCCGCGATTTCTTGAAAGCACGCGGAGTCGCAGATCCCAAAGTTCAAATTACACGAATCCTGCGCGTCGATTTGGACGGGGATAGCGAAGAGGAAGTGCTGATCAGCGCGACAAATTATTTCACCGAGGACAAATCGGACCATTCGGCGGCGCCGTTCCCTGAGGCGCCAATCGAGTCTCCACGACGTGGAAGTTATTCCATCGTCATTTTGCGACGCTTAGTCGCCGGCAAAGTTCAAACGCAGCTTGTGGCCGGTGAGCTTTACCCGAAGCCGGACGAGCCTGTCGCTCCGAACGTGTACCAGATCGCTGCGGTCCTTGATCTGAATGGCGACGGAAAACTCGAAGTGATTGTCCACTCGTTTTACTACGAAGGCGGCCAAACGACCATCTACCGCTGCCAGCCGGAGAAGATCGAAGAAGTGCTCTCGGTCGAGTGCGGAGTCTGAGAGATCGCGAGATTGGCGGATGTTGACGGCTTGGAAGCCGTCACTCCTTGTCGGGCAAATTCGATGTGCCAAAATATGCGCGTTCTCTTATAAAGGCACGATGGAATTGCTGAGTGCGCTGAAGAAACATTTCGGCTATGACCAGTTCCGTCCGTTGCAGCGGGAAATCATCGAAGATGCCCTCGCCGGACGGGACGTGTTTGTGTTGATGCCGACCGGCGGAGGCAAGTCGCTTTGTTTTCAGCTGCCAGCATTGATGCGCGACGCGCTAACGATCGTGGTGTCCCCGCTCATCGCGCTCATGAAAGATCAGGTTGACGCGCTGCAAACCAGTGGAATTCCGGCAACCTATTTGAATTCAACGCTGGATCGGGAAGAAGCAAAGAGGCGCTGGCGCGGCTTGCATCGCGGTCAATATCGAATGCTCTACGTCGCACCTGAGCGACTAATGCTCGACACGTTTCTGGAGCGTGCCCTCAACTGGAACATTGCGCAATTTGCCATCGACGAAGCGCATTGCATCAGCGAATGGGGCCACGATTTCCGGCCGGAGTATCGCGAGCTTAAGAGACTACGAGAGCATTTGCCCGATGTGCCGATCATGGCGCTCACCGCCACCGCGACCGAACGCGTGCGCGCCGATATCATCAAAGAATTAGATTTGCGCGGCGCTCGCGCTTACGTCGCCAGCTTTAACCGGCCGAATCTGGCGTATCGTGTCGTTCCGAAAACGGCACCGTACGAACAACTTCTCGTTTTCATCCGCAGTCGGCCTAACGACAGCGGCATCGTTTATTGCGCCAGCAGAAAAAGCACCGAATCAGTGGCGCGAAATCTCCATGAAGATGGCGTCATCGCAAAACCATATCATGCTGGTCTCACATCTGCAGAGCGCACGAAACACCAGGAAGCGTTTCTGCGCGACGATGTACGAGTGATCACTGCCACGATTGCGTTCGGAATGGGCATCAATAAACCAAACGTGCGTTTTGTGGTGCACTATGATCTTCCGAAAAATCTGGAGAGCTATTATCAGGAAACAGGCCGGGCGGGGCGTGACGGATTGCCCAGCGAATGCGTGCTGCTTTTCAGCGCCAGCGATGTCGCCAAGCAACTCCACTTCATCGATGAAAAAAGTGATAGTGAAGCCCGCATCGCGCGGGCGCAGCTTCAGCAAATGGTGCATTACGCCGAGACGCGCGAATGCCGGCGCACGGTGCTGCTCGGTTACTTTGGCGAAAGATACGCGGAGTCCTCATGCGAAGGCTGCGATAACTGTCTCACGCCGCGCGAGACGTTCGATGGCACAATTCCGGCGCAGAAATTTCTCTCATGCGTTCATCGCATTCACGCAAAAAGCGGCTTCAGCTTCGGATTGAATCACGTCGTCGATGTTCTCCGTGGCGCAGACACGGAAGCGATCAGGCAACGAGGTCACAATGAGCTTTCGACTTACGGCATTGGGCGGGATTTGAAACGCGAAGCGTGGCAGGCAATCGGGCGCGAGCTGCTGCGCCTGGGGCTGATCGAATCCGCGCCGGGCAAGTTTGCCACCTTATCGCTCACGCCTGCGGGTCTGGAGGCCTTGCGCAAGCGGACGCCAATTACATTGACCAAGCAAATCGACATCGGTGAGAAAGCCGCGGAAACCCGGCCAGGCGCGCTCGAATGCGACGAAGCGCTGTTCGATCGCTTGCGCGGCCTGCGCCGCAAGCTCGGCGACGAACGCGGCGTTCCGGCTTACATCATTTTCTCCGACGTATCACTTCGCGAGATGGCGAGAAATTATCCGGTGACCGCGGGCGAGTTCCGTCGCATTCCGGGCGTAGGCGAGCAGAAACTGAAAGACTTCGCCGAACCCTTCCTCACCGAAATTCAGGACTATCTGGAGAAGAATGACCGCCGAACATTTTCTGACGGTAATGATTCGCTTGTTCCGCAGCGGCGGTCCCGTTTGAACGACAGTCAGACCGAAACGTTACGACGGTTCCAAAGCGGAGAATCCGTGGAGCAAATCGCGCGCACCAGAGGTTTTGTGCGCAGCACGATTTACACCCATCTTTTGGCCGCGATCGCATCCGGCAAGATCGCGCAGGCACGGGAGCGCTTCTTCACGCCCGCGCAAGAGAACGAAATTGCAGCCGCGTTTCACAAGGTGCCCGACGGAACACTTGTCGATATCAGCTCATTGCTCGGCGGAAAATACGACATCGGCTTGCTGCGCATTTTCCGGGAAGTTCACCGCGACCGATCTCGTCCTAGTTCGCAGCGACCGGCTCAACCGGCGGCGTCGCCGGGATTTTGAAATGCAGTTGGTCGCTCAAGTAGCTTTGGAGGTAACGCAGCGGATGCGCTCGATCCGTCGTGGCGGCGCCGACGTATGCGGCGAGATACGGAATGCAATCCGGATGGGCTCGAATGGCTGCGAGCACTTGCGGCCGGTGTTCGACATTGGCGAGCTCGGCGAAAATATTTGCCAGCCGCGTCTCCGCGTCGCCTAACAGATCACCACTGACGCGATCACCAATCTGTGCCAGCGTCAGATCGAGCGCTTTGGCCCAGTCGCCCATCCGCCAAAAGGTCGCAGCCCGCATGTCGCGCACGTCGCCAGCGTATCGTCCGTGGGGGAATTCGCGGTCGTAATCGTCCAGAGCTTGCATGACGCGCTTCGGATCGAACGGCTCTACGCGAAGGGTTTTCTGGACGACATCGACCAAACGATATTCTTCGCTCCCGGATGGCGCGGCCGTGTCGCAAAGAATGTACGGACAGGAGAGCGAGTAAATCGCGCGCGCCAGAACAAACATTGCCGCTTCGCGTTTATGGCTGCGCGGATATTTGGCCAGAAAATCGCGCGTCATTTTTTCGATTTTTGGAAAATCACGCGAATAATAGGTGACTCCATCCAATTCTTTGCCGCCGGGGATATCAGTCTTCACTTCGATCCGTTTGCCTGCGACCAGACCGATGCGGCAAAACTCCAGATAATCGTGGAATGATTGCAGCGCGGGATTTTTCTCGACCTCATCGATTTCTGCTGCGACCGCATCATCGCTGTCTTGCACGGAAATATCCGGATCGACGGGCGAATCGGGCCAATGCGTGCGATGCAAGAGATCGAGGCGAAGGTTCACATACGCGACGCGCGCAGCCTCGTCGGGGAGATTGGGTTCGGCGAGAAATTGCGCGAGGTCGTCCAGGCAATTCGCCAGAGTAACGTCTTCGCGCCCGCTGATGTTTTTGCGGACCAACTGCTGAAGGTCTTTCACTTCGGCAGCATCCGCTGTTTGACGCAGTTCCTTCACGCGTCGGTCGACATCATTCCAAACCTGATAGGGTCGCTCTTGTTCCTCGGAACTCCCGCTGAGATTTTTCCGGGTCAACGCGCCAAAAGCATTCTTATCGGAGATCGGATAGCCCAAAGGCGCGGCGCTATCGTCGCACTCAACAACTGCTGTTTGGTCCGATTGTGTGGAAAGGTCGTCGCTTGTTTCCTCCGACTTCTTTTGCTCAGGTGGCAAACTCCAATACGCGGCGAAGCGTTGCGCTTCCGGCGAGTTCGGCGACTCCGCGCGCAGTTTGTCGTAAATCTCGCGCGATACAGCTTCGAGCTTGATCTCGCGCGCGCGTTGCTCGGCGTAGAGCGAGAAGCGCGCAATTTGAGGTAACGCCTCCAATGCTTTCAACCGCGCTTTTGCCGAGAGCGGCGTTCCAGGAAGAGCGCGCGCAGCGCGCATCCACCAGCGCGATGCATGGTGTAGTTCGTCGCGGTCGTCGAGTTGATCTTCAACATTGGGCAGGCCCAACGTATGACCATTCTCGCGACGCAGCAGGCCGGAAACTGGCGCCTCTTCGTGCAGATCCGTATCGAGTGGAGCGCGTAAAAGCAAACCGCGTGCCTCCGCCCAGGTGTCTCCAAGTTTCAGCATTCGCTCAGCTTTTTGTTGCGGCGTGCCATTTTTGTCATTGGTCAGTTGCTCCAGCTGATTGACCACCTGCTGCTTGTGTGGATCGACAATGTACTTCTTAGCTTCAGCAAAATTTTCAGCTGCGAGATAACGCTCGGCGAGGATGGCGCGTACCTTGCGCTTGCCGGCATCGTCCAGATTTTTGTCTTCCGGCGTTGTTAGCAATTCCGGCAACGGCGCGAAATTCAGGAGCGTGTCAATGAATTGGTAAATCTGTTCTTCGTCGGCGCCCGAGATGTTGTCGTAAACGGCGCTGTCGGCAGCGTTCCAGTGCACTTCACCAGTGGGGTGCCCTTCGCTGTTTGACATGTAGAGACGCGCGGCGATTGGAAATTTGTCGAGCTGACCGTGTCCGGTCGCGCCGCTTTCAGACTCGGAGTTGTTCTCATCGCTGTTGCCGTTTCCGGGATTGGGCTCGGCCTCGTCTTCGTCAGTGGTTTCGTCTTCTTCACTTGATGCCGAATTGTCTTCGTCGGCGCTTTCATCTTCATCACTTGATGCGGAGTTATCCTCATCAGTGCTTTCTTCTGCGGCACGGGTTGGTTTTTCGTAATTCGGAGAAGCTGTTGCGAGCAAATCGCGCAGCGTAGCTATGGCGTCACCAGCCTGGTGATTGTCTGCCAATGCGAGGGCCAACCTGACTTTCACACCCGGCGTCATTCGCGATTTCGGGAAGGTGTTCAGAAATGTTTGGAAAACATCGATTGCTTCGTTCGTTTTGCTGGCGCGTTGGAGCGTGATCGCACGCGCAAATAGCAAATCATCGCTTTGGCTCAATTGATCTGGAGAAATTTGCGAGAGCTGCAGCGCCTGGGCGTGATTCCCGCTGGCGCTGGACGCATGCACCAGCATGGCCAGGTAACGCGGCTGCCAGTCAGTTGATTTGTATCTATCTTTTTGTTTAGCAACGGCTGCGGCGATGCGCGGCAAAATAGTCCGGCGCCACTTGCGTACGTCCGCGGGATTGTCCCACTTCCCGTCGTAATTGTCCGCTTCGGGCGAGGCAAGCACGAGGTACGTGAAAGCCATTGCGATGCGCGGGTGACGCGCGATGAGTGCGAAAGCGGCGTCGCCTCCTGGCTTTGGCGCCAGGTGCGCAAGCGTTTTCTCGCAGTTATAAATGGCGCTCATGAGCGTTTCCGGATGACCCGGCGTTTCCGCTTGCGCGATGTAATAATCGAGCGCTTTAAGATAATCGTTCGAATCGTACGCCAATGCGCCCAGCCAGCCGAGCGCGTCGGCGTCGAACCGGCCATGTGGATAGCGCTTGCGAAGAGTCTCGAATTTCCCGATCGCCATTTTGCGCGCGTTCGCCAGGATTTCTTCGTTCTCCGCCGCCTCCTGTAATTTGCGCGTGGCTGAGAACGCGCAACGCGCACTCATGAACATCGCCATCTCAGCGCGCGGACCTTTTGGAAATTCTTTCACCACGCGGTTGAACCAATCCTGACATTCGTCGCGGTCGCCGCCAGCGAATCGCTGCGCGCCGCATAAATACAACCAGTTGGCTTTAATTGCGCCCCTGGCCGATTCCGCGCGTTGATCGAGCTCGCCGCCGGAAAGATTCCCGCCGAGCCGCTCTAAAATATATTCGCGTGCTGCGTTCGGATTTTCACCAGAGACGGCGACGGTGTCGCGAACATCGTGCGCAAGGTTGCACGAGTCGCTTCCGGGTGTGTAGGATGCTCGCGCCAGCGCAATCAAATCGTCTGCAGTTTTCAGCAGGTGTGACAGCGGCTCTTTGCCGATGCGATCTGCCAGCTCACGCAACTTCGCAGAATCCCACGATTTTGTCGGCGGTTTGATTGCCGATGTTTCGAGAAAAATTTCGCCGAGTGATTTGCCTGGCAAAATAGCGAGCGTTTCCGACAACTTGGCCGGATATTCGTACGAATCACCGCCGGTGGCGTAACAGCGGGTCGCCGCGAGAAAACAAGCCGCGGCAAATACGGCAGTTT
>DATDAJ010000272.1:0-14790 GCA_036525475.1 Candidatus Udaeobacter sp. | reverse complement strand
GTTCGGATATTTTGCTTTTGGATCTTCTAATTTCTTCGTTGTCATAAGCTCCTCTTTTTCTCGCGCGGCGAATCGGTCGAATCTTGAAGCGAAGCGAAGCCGGTGACACGAGTCCGCTGATCGTTTTGCGTCGCGTGATTCCGCCTTGTTCCTCCATCAATTCCCCTTCCCTGTTCCGCAATGCACACGGCGTCCCTAGATGTATATCGTTGCTGGCGTCTGACCCAGCCTTCGCTAAAAGCTACGGCGTGACAGGCACAGAGGTCCTACAATTATTGACCAGTGCGATGGTTCAGTCCGTCAAGGTGGGCCGGCGTTCGCAGCCGCGCATTCCTGGCACCTTTTCAAATCGAGCTTGCCGGAAGCAAGAACTGGGATTGTTTCCACGCGCTGGAGGTGTTTTGGGATCCACAAGTTCGGCACACCTGCTTCCTGCAATTTCTTGCGCAACTCCGCGATCTCCATATCCACAGCGCTAAGGAGCACGAGCGCTTCGCCCTTGGCCTCGTCCTGCACGCCTATAATAGCGAGGGGACGTTCGTCTCTTCCGGCTAGTCCCATTAGATCGATTATTTTGTGTTCAATCGCTTCATGCGGCACCATTTCGCCGCCGATCTTTGAAAATCGCGAGAGCCGCCCTTCGATATAAAGGAAACCGTCTTCGTCGAACCGGCCGATGTCCCCCGTCTTCAACCAGCCGTCATGCAGAACTTCTGCGGTTCGCTCCGGGTCGTGCAGATAGCCTTCGAAAATGTTGACGCCGCGTAGCCAAAGCATCCCGCTGTTGTACAACGAAATTTTCTGATCAGTTTCCGGTTCACGGATCTCGGCGGCGATGCCCGGCGCCAATCTTCCAACAGATCCCACACGGCTCGACGGCTGCACGTGATCGCTCGACTTGGGCAGTTCAGGATCAGGCAGATTTACGCTCACCACCGGCGCAGTCTCGGTAAGCCCGTAGCCTTCGAAGACCTTTTTGTGGAAACGTTCTTCAAAATGGCTCGCAAGTTCCAGCGGCAACTTTTCGGCTCCGGTGATGATGAGGCGCAAAGTGTTAAGCTGCTCCGGTTCGGCCTTGCGCAGATACAGCCGCAGGAAGGTGGGCGTCAGCAACAGGAACGTCAGCTTGTATCGGGCGATTAGTGCCGCGCATTTGGCCGCATCTAATGGATTGGGATATGTAACGATGCGCACACCTTCGATGAGCGGATACCAAAGTGTGACTGTCGAGCCGAACGTGTGAAAGAAAGGCAGCGACGCGAGGATCGCGTCCGTTTTTTTTGCATCAAGCAGTTCCCGGAATTGCGAGACATTTCCCAGGACGTTGCGGTGACTCATTACTGCGCCTTTGGGTTCGCCGGTCGTTCCGCTGGTAAAAAGCAACACTGCTTCGGCGTGCCCGCCCTTTTCCGGGACGTTCAGTAACCGCAAAAGCAAATGCGCGGGTAAGATCGTCGACATGATCCACCAAAGAATAATTTGGCGCTTCATACCCGGGAGCAGCTCATCCAGCTTCAAAACGCGGTCCGGCCATGGAAAATCTTTGATGCGTTCGATGAATGGGGTCGCAGAGATTGCAATCCGCAAATTGGCTCGCCTGCAGCAGGATTCATTAGCCGCACGTCCTATTGTGAAATTTAGGTCCACCGGGACTTTGTTCGCCAGCATCACGGCCAAATTGGCAACCATCGATCCCTTGCTCGCGGGCAAAACGATCGCGATTCGTTCGTCAGGAAATTCCTTTCGCAAATAACGGCTGAACGCTGCGGCTGCGCCGAGCAATTTTCCGCGGCTCAGTTGCGTGTGATCAATTCCGTCGACCACCGCTGTGGCGAATGGTCTGCGCTTCAACCCGCGCACGCAGTCTTCGGCAAGATGCCGATCCAATGACGGCCGGCGACTGAAACAGAATTCGCCCAGCTTGAGCAACTCCTCGCGCACGGTCGCGACATCGGCTGCTTTTGCCTCGAGCGGTTCTCCAAAGGCGACGGTAACCGGGTACCGGATTCGCTTTGGGAACTTCCTGAAAAATTTCCCGCCTTGAAATGAAAAGATCGATCCCCAGAGTTGATCGAGCCAAACCGGAACGACCTGAGCCTTCGCGTGCCGCGCAATCACTTCATAACCGCGCTGCAAGCGCAAGAGCGTACCCCTTCGTTCCAACTCGCCTTCCGGAAACACACACACAATTTCGCCTTCGGCGATTTTTTCCGCAGCGGCGCGAACTGCAGCATGCGACTGGCGCTTGCTGATCGGGATACAACCAATCGCGCGCAGAATCGGATGCAACAGCCGCTTGTGATAATATTCCTGGTCGATGACGTAGCGGATCCGCCGTGGGCAGGCGAGCTGCAGAATGAGGGCGTCTACCCAGCTGATATGATTCGGCACGAGGAGAAAGCCGCCGGCCGGAAGGTTTTCCAGACCTAGCGCAGTGACCCGATAAAAGCAGCGCACCAGCGGTCGTCCAAAGAAATAGAGCATGCGTTCAGCAGCGGACATTTTGAAAGCCATCGTATGTGTCATTCTGAGCGAAGCGAAGAATCTCTCGACATTTCTGCACCGATCTCGACGGAAACAAATCAGAGATGTTTGAAAGCCTGGCCTCATGCTTCGCATTTCGTTGCAGCGCTTCGCTCAACATGACAGCGCTATTTAAGAGCCGGGTTCGCTCCATGGTTTATGATTTACAATCGGCGCGAGGCAAACTGCAATCGGCAATTGTTGATGCAAGCTGCAGGGATAAAGCCGCTCAGCGGCGCGCGAAGCGCACTCTTTCTGCTCCTGGCCATTAATCTTTTCAATTACATCGACCGGCAAATCCTGGCTGCGCTCGAACCTGATATTCGCACGACTTTTTTCGCAGCTGACGACGTACACGCCATGACCAAGACCGGCCTGCTCGGTGACGCCTTTTTCGTGACTTACATGATCAGCGCTCCGATTCTGGGTTTGCTGGCCGACCGATTCTCGCGCTGGATCATCGTCGGCTCTGCCGTTATTTTGTGGAGTCTGGCCAGCGGCGCGTCAGGTCTAGCCGCGACGTTCGGGATATTGTTCGCTACTCGCATCTTTGTTGGAATTGGCGAAGGCGGTTACGGCCCGGCGGCGCCAACGATTTTGTCCGATCTCTTCCCGATTGAAACGCGAGGTCGCATCATGGCGATCTTTTACGCAGCGATCCCAGTTGGCAGCGCGCTGGGCTATGTGATCGGGGGCTTGATCGGTGCTCACTTGGGTTGGCGTTGGGCATTTTATCTAGTGGCACCGCCGGGTTTGTTGCTTGGACTTTTGTGTTTCTGGCAACGCGATCCCCGCGTCGCAGCAAATAATCTGGAACAAAAATCACCACGCCGCAGCGTACGCGACTACCTGAACCTGTTCCGCACACGTTCTTATCTCATCAACTGCATCGCGATGACATTGATGACTTTTGTAACAGGCGGTTTGGGTTTCTGGGTACCGGCGTATTTGCGTTATCGCGATCAAAGTCCCGCCGCCGGAATGACGATCTTTGGCCTGATCACGGTAGTCGCAGGCCTGGTCTCGACGCTACTGGGAGGAATGATTGCCGATCGATTGCGCTCGCGTGTCGCCGGCTCCTACTTCTTGGTCTCAGGAATTGGAATGCTCATCGCGTGTCCGTTTTTCGTTGCGACCCTTTACATCCCGTTTCCCGCTGCCTGGATCACAATGTTTTTGGCAATCTTTTGCCTGTTTTTGAATACCGGACCGTCAAACACTGCTCTCGCGAATGTTTCGCTGCCGGCCGTCCGCGCAACGGCGTTTGCTGCAAACATTTTTGTGATCCATGCGTTCGGGGATGTGCAGGCCTTTTGGTTGCTCGGTTACATTGGCGGACACGCGAACATGCATATGGCGTTTCTGTTTGTGTCCGCAATTATTCTCGCGTCGGGTGTCACATGGCTTTTTGGCGTGAAATATCTCCCAGCCGATACCGCCGCCGTAGAAGGCAGAACGACATAGCTTCCATTGTGGGTGCAAAAAAGCCCGGCGCTCAGGTGCCGGGCTGATTTGCTTTAGTTTTTATCGAAACCGTCAGTCCAAATTGGTTATTCCTGTGGTCGTTCCGGTGGACTCGTGGCTTCGCGACTTCGTGACCGCTCCCGAGTTGATCCCTTTGTTTTCTCGCCCGTGGCCGCTCCTTCAGCTGGAGCTCCCTCAGTTTTGGGCGCACTTTCAGATCGCGTTCCGGTTTCGCTGCGACTACTTGGCGGAGTTGGCTTTGCCTGCTTTTGTTTCGCACTCGGCGTTCGTTCACCGGCTCGCTCGGAAAGGCTCGGCGTAGCTGTTTCACGCGCCTTGACCGCCGCTGCGCCCGCAGCCGCGGCCGCACCAGGGTGTGCTCTCCGCCCTTCTGTGGTGCCGGGAGCCGCTGATCCTGCCACCGATGCACCTGCCGCGGGGCTTGCTGCCGCGCCTGACGTTGTGTTCGAACCTGTTGCCGCGCCAGTCGTTGTGGTCGCACCCGTTGTCGTGGTTTGGCCGGTTGTGGTCGTTGAAGTTCCGCCGGAAACTCCAACCCCGACTCCCACGCCCGGGCTTACCCCATAATAGCTATACACATTATTGATATAATCAGGTCGGGAATATTCTTCGATGCGAGCGTAATCGAATACTGGCGCGCTATAGATGCGATCTCTTTCGACAGTTACTGTGAGAACGTTCGGATCGCTTGACGGCGAGTAGACAGCCCACGGGACAGCAACCATTTTGCCGCCTCCACTGACCCGCGTACCGCCGCCGCCTCCGCCAGTCGTGGAAAGGACAGTGTACGCCAAGCACCCTGTATTGCGGTCGAGCACGATGTCCTTGACCGTGCCGATTTCATCGCCTTGGGCTGACTTAACCGGCCTCCCAATGAACTTGCTCGTCTGAATGTAACTGGTGCTGCTGGTAGTGCTTTGGGTTTGGGCGAATGTAGAAGCCACGGCCATCCCCAAAATGGCCATGATGCCTCGGAGTAAGAATAATGTTTTCATAAGCGTAACAGGTTTGGGCTCTACTTATTGAGAGCCGACAAACAAGAATCGTTGCGCACCGTTGCAGCGGATGTGGAAAGAGATCGCGTAACAGCTAAATTGATCTGATTTTACAAAATATGTCGATCATTACGCTCCGGTCAGGACGACTCTTGTGGAGATCCGTGATTTGCCTGTTGGTGCTCCGCGGCATCAATACATTCGCCGAAGGCGTTCCCGACGACTGCACACAGCTCATCCTGGGAACCGCACCGACGTGGAATTCGATGCGCGGCGAGCTGCGATTATTGGAGCGCCCGCGCGGCGGTGATTGGAAAGCTGTCGCCGGACCATTTCCCGTGTTGTTCGGCAAGAACGGTCTCGCGTGGGGAACAGGGCTCGCAGGTCAAAACGAGTCAGGCCTTCGCAAAAAAGAACGAGACGGCCGGGCGCCCGCGGGAATTTTCGAGATCGGACAGGTCTTTGGATACGACGCTCACCTGCCGGCTGGGGCCGACTATCCGTATCATCAAGTCACCGACGCAGACCTTTGGAGCGATGATCCGCGGTCGCCAAATTACAATCGCCACATCGTAATTGATCCGAAGAATCCGCCGGACAATTACACTCACGAAAGAATGCGTTCGGGAGATTTTGCCTATCACTGGCTGGTCGAGATCCGGCACAATTCCGATCCGCCTGTGCCCGGAGCGGGTAGCGCAATCTTTTTTCACATCCGGCGAGGAGTGAATAGAGCGACCACCGGCTGCACCACAATGGCACAGGATAACCTCGTAAAAATGATTACCTGGTTGCGAGCGAAGCGACATCCGTGCTATGCCTTGCTGCCCGCGGGAGAGTACGAAAAAGGATGGCGCGCCTGGAATCTGCCTTCGCCGGACGCGCTGCAGGGCGCCGCTTCATTGGCTCGTTGAAATCTCGCAATGACTTGTTAGCTTGTTGTTAGTCATTATGCCACGACGAAAACGTCCCAATCCTCAATCGGAAGAAAATATCCGCCGTATCGACACGAAACCGCGCGCGAAGAAGCAGACACATGGCTTTCAGGTCCACTTCCTCCGCGGCGATCGTGTGGTGACGAGGATGTTCAGCGACAACGTGTTTGGTGGAAAACAAGCCGCACGACGCGCTGCCCGAAAGTTCAAGCAGTCGATGCTGCGCCGTTTGCCACGGAGAAAGTTTCTGGGCGGGTAGACTCTTCGCGCTTGGGATTCATTTTCCGGCGGTACGCTTTCCAGCATTCTAGAAATGCGGGCGCGAAATCGTCGGGTCTGGCCGACGTCCAGCCATCAACCACGGTCGGCGCAAAAAACACGCCTCTCTCAATTTCAGACTTGTTAGGGACAAGATCTCCGGAAATCACGCCGCGGTAACCCCAGATAAACTCCTGGTCGGTGCACGATGAAGCGGTGAGTCTAAAAATTCTTTCAAGCAGGACGTCAACGCCTAACTCCTCCTTTAGCTCGCGCCGCGCTGTTTCATCATAATTTTCTCCGGCAGTCACATGGCCAGCAGCGCTCGAGTCCCATTTCAACGGATGCCGATCTTTCCAGCGGGACCTTTGCTGCAAATACACATCCCCGTCCTGATTGAAAATGAGGATGTGAACGGCGCGATGACGCAAGTTATTCCCATGCACTTCAGATCGGGCGGCGTGACTCTGAATCTCATCATTTTCATCGACCACCGGGAACTGCTCGTTAAGGGTAGCGTCCGTCCCCTGGCACGGAGGTGGCGCGATGCAATTCGCAAGAGCAATCCATTGCAGCAAAGATAATTCCTCCGCTCGTACTTTCGGATCGATGTTCAGACAGCTCGCTAGCGCGTTCCAGTCGCGAACGTATTCTCGCAGCAATTTTCTGAGCTGTTTTCGTCTCTGAGAAAATCCGATGCGGATCAATTTTAAAAGCAACTCATCGTCGTGCTCCGGCAATTCAATGGGATCGCGCGGCTCGAGTCGCACCACTGCGGAATCGACATCAGGTTGCGGTAGAAAAACAGTTGCAGGAAGGCTGCGCAGATATTTTACGCGATGATGCAACTGAACGCGCAACGTCAATGCTCCGTAATCATGCGTACATGGTGACGCGGAAAGTCGCATAGCCATTTCCTTCTGTAATGTCAACACACACAAAGAGATAGGACTTGGTTGGTCGAGGAATTTCACGAGTAACGGACTCGAAATGTTGTACGGCAGATTCCCAATCAACTTCACGCAGTGATGCGCGAACAAAATGCGTGGATCGAACTTCAGCGCATCAGTGTTAACGATTTCAAGTCGCTCATCGCCGAAGCGCGAACGCAAAAACTTTGCAAGTCGCGCATCTTTTTCGATCGCCAGAACTTGCGCTCCTTTTTCCAAAAGAAATCTGGTCAGCGCGCCTAAACCGGGCCCGATCTCGACCACATAATCTTCCGCAGTGATTTGCGCCTGATCGACAATCCAACGAGCGAGGTTTTGATCATGCAGAAAGTTTTGGCCGAGAGATTTGACCGGGGCAACGCCGATTTCTTTGAGCGTCGCGCGTATTTCTGAAAGCTTCATAGCTGCGGTCCGTACCGCACGAGGCAGCAAGGGAAACTCGCAAGCCTGTTCACAAAATCCTGTGAACAAAATGCGCCGAAACGACAAACTTGTTCACAAGTTATTCACGCCCGTTTCTTGCGGGGCCGAATGTGCCGAATTCGACCGCCGACGATGGCGTCCTATTCATGCGATGGCAGCGCGCGACGCGACCCTTTTCTTCGGCTCTTTAGGTACGTTTGTTTCGCCTCTTTCAGGGAAGCTCCTTCAAGAAAGTAAGCCGTGGCGGCGCGACCAATCGCGTACGTGCCCGCGCCTGCGACCATTCCGCAAACCACGTTGCCCCATCCCGGGAAAAACTTCAGCATCGCGCGCGTACCCTCGCGAAGAACCATGCCCGCGCCGACGCTTGCTCCGAGTGCGGCGATGAACTCAGTCGCAGCCCGCACGCTTCGTTCCCTGCCGCTGATGTACATGATTCCGGAGACCATCAACACTTGCAGCGCCGTGAGAACCGGCAGGTCTGCCAACGGAATCGGTTGCGCGCCAATTGCGGCGCAGATCGCGGTCGTAGATTTTATCAACATTTGCGCGACATGAACCTGCGCGTGGCGATCGCGCGAGATGCGGATCATCTCGATCTTCGCCTGATTCGGCAACTCGGCCGCAAGCAGCGACATCAGCCGCCGCGTTTCCGCGGATTGCCTTTCCGTGATGCGAACTACGGTGAGCAAACGATCGCGAACACCCGGTTGCGCATCGAGCGACTGTTCCAATTCCGTCACTCGGTTCAAAGACCCCAGCGAAAGGCCAATGATTTTCCTCTCGCTCGGCGAGACGTCGATGTGCTCATTCAGATTCGATTCGCCGTCGTCAAAAAAGAAAACGACATCGGCAGGTTCGCGCCTGAGCTCATCTTGAATTTGCGTTTGCGCAGAATTACCGGCGTCGCGTGCGTCCAGAATCGAGACGATTCCGTGACCGGGAATTGTCCACTCGGTCCAACGATGCACCGGCGTGAGTGTCACATTCATGCCCTCGTGCGAATCCGGCGCAAAAAGCAGGTCGATGATTTCGGGCATCGGCGTTTTGCTCGATCCGACGAAGAGAAATCGCGGTCGCCGCTGCTGCAGGAATAATTGCTTTAGCGGTATCAATTCACGCAGCACCGGCCGCCGAATTTTTTCGGGAAGTTTGGATGCCAAACCTTCCAGTCGCTCGGCAATTTTAACGAGAGTAGTTTGATTCATTGCTGAAAATGAAATCCGAATGACGGATGCGTGCCCTGCGATTATAAGCCTAGCATGAATTTGAACATCGAAATACTTTCGAAAGCAGCGGATCAGGCGCGCGGGTTGTGCATGGACGCTGTGGAAGCCTCGCAATCAGGGCATCTCGGGCTTCCGCTCGGTTGTGCTGAAATCGGCGCGGTGCTTTTTGGTCATGCGTTAAGATATAATCCCGATCAGCCTCGTTGGATCAATCGCGATATCTTCGTGCTCTCCGCCGGGCACGGCAGCATGTTCCTTTACGCCTGGCTGCACATAAGCGGCTACGATTTGCCGATGTCGGAAATCAAACGCTTCCGGCAACTACATTCCAAAACGCCAGGGCATCCCGAATTTGGCGAGACGCCCGGAGTGGAATGCACCACCGGACCGCTCGGTCAGGGCGTGGGCAACGCGGTTGGCATGTCCGTGGCAACGAACATGGCTGCGGCGCGCTTCAACACGGATGAGCACAGAATCTTCGACCAGCACGTGGTGTGCTTGTGCGGTGACGGCGATCTGCAGGAGGGCGTCGCATCCGAGGCGTGCGCGCTCGCGGGCGTTTGGGGCCTCGACAATCTAATTTTTATTTACGATTCCAATGCCGTTACGCTGGATGCCCCGGCAAAGCTAACGCAGTGCGAGGACACAGGCGAGCGCATGAAGGCGTACGGCTTTGACGTCCAGGAAATCGAGGGCCAGGACATGCGACAGTTTCTCGACGCATTCGACGTCGCGAAACGCCGCGACAATGGCAAACCGCAGTTCATTATCGCGCATACGCTGATCGGAAAAGGCATTCCCGAAGTCGCGGGCACATATAAGGCGCACGGCGAAGCGGGCGCGAAATTCGTCGATGCAGCCCGCAAGGCGCTCGGCTTGCCGGACGAGCATTATTTCGTGTCGAAAGATGTGTACGACTATTTCGCGCAACACAAAAAGACACTGCTCGCTGAGTATGATCGCTGGGGACAAACCTACGATGCGTGGCGCGCGAAGAATCCCGACAAAGCGAAGCTGCTCGATGACAGTCTCGCACGAAAAGTGCCGCCCGATCTCTTGTCGAACATCCCGGAGTTTCCGAAAGACGCGAAACTGGCGACCCGCAAGGCGGGCGGCGAAGTGTTGCAGCCGATTGCGGAGGCAATGCCGTTGCTGATGAGTGGCAGCGCCGATCTGTACGGATCGACAATGAATTACATCAAGGACGGTGGCGATTTCTCACGCGACAATTTCGCCGGGAGGAACGTCCGTTTTGGCATTCGGGAGCACGGCATGTGTGCGATCCTCAACGGCATCTCGTACCACGGGTTGTTTCGCGCGTCGGGCGCGACGTTCGCGGTGTTTACCGATTATTGCCGCGGTGCGATTCGGCTCAGCGCATTATCGAAGTTGCCGAACACTTACATTTTCACACACGATTCGATCGGTGTAGGCGAAGACGGTCCGACGCATCAACCCGTGGAGACAGTCAGCTCGGTTCGTTTGATCCCGAATATCGACGTGATTCGGCCGGCTGATCCGGAAGAGACCGCGGGCGCATTCGTTGCCGCGATGCAGCGAACGGACGGTCCGACTTTCCTCGCCCTGACACGTCAGGCTGTTCCGATGTTGAACGACATCGATGTAAATCTGCGTCGTGAAGGAGTGCTGCGCGGCGGTTACATCGCGAAAAAAGAAACCGGCAAACTCGACTTGATCATCCTCTCATGCGGCAGCGAATTACAGCACGCGCTCGCCGCAGCGAAAGAGTTGGGCGAGGGCATCCGCGTTGTTTCCATGCCGTGCTTTGAAAGGTTCAACCGCCAGCGGCAGGAATACCGTGAAGAAGTGTTGCCTAACGCCTGTCGAAAACGGGTCGCAATCGAAGCCGGCGTGACTGAGATTTGGTACGAATATGTCGGGCTCGACGGAAAAGTGGTCGGACTGCACGACTTCGGCATGAGCGCGCCCGGCGCCGAAGTGATGAAGGAACGCGGCATCGACGCTCAGCACGTGATTGAAGCTGCGAAATCGCTGAGGTAGAGGCGATTGACCTCAATCGCCTGCTCGGGATGCGATGACAGCAGGGCGGTTCAGGTGAACCGCCCCTACCCTAGAACGCTTCTTCTGGTTCGCTCACGTTGCGAGCGCGAGTTTCGAATCGTGTGTATTCCTTCAGGAACGTTAGCGGAATTTCGCCGACGGGGCCGTTCCGCTGCTTGGCGATAATCAACTCCGCTTCACCCGCCTTCTCCACACGCGCTTCCTCATCTTCCTCGTACAGCTCAGGCCTAACGAGTAAGCCGACAAGGTCCGCATCCTGCTCGATGGATCCCGATTCCCGGAGATCGCTCAAACGCGGTTTCCCGCCGGTGCGCTGTTCTGGTTGCCGGTTCAATTGTGCCACAACAATGACAGGAATTTTCAAATCTTTGGCTAACGCTTTGAGCCCGGCAGAAATTTCCGAGATTTCGAGCTGGCGGTTATCCTGCGCGCGCCGCGTAGTTGACCTGAGCAATTGCAAATAATCCACGATAATGAGGCTCACATCCTGCTGCGCCTTCAGCCGGCGCGCTTTTGCCCGCAGTTCCAGAATGCTGAGGCTGGCGCTGTCATCGATGAACATCTTGGCCTCCGCCAATTTTGACGCTGCAGCCGTCAGGCTCGGAAAATCGCGCTCGCCCAAAAAACCGTCGCGCACCCTTTGCAAGTTTACGCGTGCTCGGGAGCAAAGCAGTCGTTGCACCAGTTGCTGGCTGCTCATTTCCAAGCTGAACACGCCGACGGCCAGCTTTTCGTTGATCGCCACATATTCGGCAATGTTCATGGCGAGCGCCGTTTTTCCCATGCTGGGACGCGCTGCAATCACGACCATTTCGGAAGGATGCAGACCGCTGGTCATACGATCGAACTCGATGAAACCTGTTGAGATCCCGGTGATGCTACCTTTGCGTTCGTAGAGCTTCTCGATCGTCTCGATCGCTTGCATCGCGTGATCTTTCATCGAGAGCATCTGGCCTTTGAACCGGTCTTCGCCGACGTCGAATATCTTCTGTTCCACTTCGTCCAGCAGACTGTCGACCTCCTCCTGCTCTTCGTACGCGCGACGGACACTCTCGGTGGCGGCGGAAATGATCTGTCGCAGAATGTATTTGTCGCGAACGATCTCCAGATAGTACTGCACGTTCGCGGCGGTCGGAACGAACGTGAACAGGTTCGTGACGAATGCCGCACCGCCGACGCTATCCAGGAGGTTCCGATCGCGGAGCACCTGTGTGAACGTGATCAGGTCAATGCCTTGTCTGGTGTTCCAAAGACCGACAAGGACGTCGTAGATGGTTCGGTGCGCGGGGACGTAGAAATATTCTTCGTTAATTTTCTCGACGCATTCCGCGATCGTTTCATGCGGGGAGATGAGCATTGAACCGAGAACGCCCTGCTCTGCTTCAACGCTATGCGGCGGCGTTCGGTGAACATCCTGCGCAGAACCTGTTGGCGAAATGGGAACAACTTTTTCGCCACTTCGCGCTGCCGAACCTCGGCCAGCGCCATTTCCCGCTTTGCGAGGCTTCTCTCCTGTCCATGCGGACGGTGGAGTCGCCATTTATTTCTCTTCTTGTTTTGGCTGGTCTTTTTTCCTGTGGAAAATTCGACGTTTCTTTTTGTCAGGTTCTTCCGGCGCAGTGGTAGTCGTCGGCTCAGCCTTTGGTTCTGCTGCCGATTTCACCTGAAAAACAAGTTGCGCGGTCACATCGTGATGCAGTTTGATGGCGACCTCGTGCTCGCCAGTGTCCTTGATCGGTCGCTCCAGAACAATTTTGTGTCGATCGATCTCTGCGCCGACTTCGTTTTTCAGCCGGTTCACGATGTCCTGTGCCGTCACTGATCCAAAAGCTTTGCCTGTCTCGCCGGTCTCCAATGTGAAAACAAACCGCGCCTTGCCGATGCGACGCGCGAGCTCTTGCGCCTCGTTCAACTCGCGTCCTTCGCGTTCAGCGCGCTTTTGCTTAAGCGCATTAAGCTGGCGCAAAGCCGCCGGTGTAACTTCGTGCGCCATTTTGCGCGGCAGAAGATAATTGCGCGCATAACCGCGACGCACCTTGACCAAGTCCGCCTCGGCGCCAAGCCCCGGGACATTTTCGGTTAGGATGAGTTCAGTCAATGGCATGCTGATGTCTTTTCTAAAATGCGTCGCAAAATTTTCAATCGCGAATTATGTCCGGGGCGGACGACTATAAAACCGCCGCACGTACTGTCAATGCACGACTGAAATAAAATCATTTATTCCGTGTGATGTTCTCAGTGCTGCGTTTGATTAACACCGGCTTTCAAGCCGGTGGAACACGTCTGATTCCGAGCGTAGCCGTTTCAACGGCTTACTTCTGCGCGCGGCGAATTAAGCTGTTGAAACAGCTTTAGCACTGGTGTCGTTGCGCACCGGACTAAAGTCCGGTGTTAATGATACCCTGGATCATGCCGAGCTTCATTCGACCCGCTTCGCAATCAGTATCGACTAGCACGGCGTGCTTTTGGTAGCCGCGCCTCTCACCCAACTGGAAAAAGCGAAGGTCTCTTCCTCGATCTAGCGCATCGCAACTGGACAAATGCCAGCTGCGATGCGCAGATACGGAGCACAATGTCTATTTGTTGAACGGTAAGTGAGGCTCACTCAGTGCAGATCAGCCCGTTGAACCTGAGGTTGACTTCGCCGGTGGCAAAATTAACCGTGCCATGAGTGCGCAAAAACCCCGACGCGCCGGAGACGATCGTTAGACTGTTATTTAGCCGGTACAGCGGCGGCGCGATGGGAGCCAAGACCAATTCATCCTCGGTGGTGAAGACCAGGGTGCCGATGCTGAAGGTATGGCCCAACCTTACATGCAGCGCGCCGTTGCCACGGGGTGTTGCTGACATCAGGCAGGCGGTGGTCGTGCCAATCAGGTTGTCATCGTCATCGAACACGTCACCGGCGACCGTCGCCACCGGGCAGGCTGGACTCGGGGCCCCTATTATTGCGACCGCGGTTCCCGATGTCGGCTGACAGTCAGCTGCTGCGGGCGTGGCCGCGCAGACAAACGCTCCCGTCACTAAACCGGCAATAACATAAGCAAATATTGTTTGTTTGTTTTTCATGTTTTGGTTTTTTCTTTCGTTTTGGTGAGTTGGTTCACTTCACCTTTTCCTTTTCTTGTTTTGGGTTTGTGGCCGTCGTTCCTGGTGATCCGGAAACGCAGACCGTTTCCCATTCCTTCCCGAAAGTTTGCGCCGCGTTGCAAAGAAAGTCTGAACCGGTGCTGCCTACCGCGCCGGCCGCCGGTATGTGTTCCGCTCAGTCACTCGAGAACGAATCAGTACGAATGGCGCTGTCTTGCGTTGCGGCGATCCGACGCCGCTTGCCGAATGAGGAAGGAGCAGGTTTCTTCGTCGATCTAGCGCATCGCAACTAGACAAACTAGCTGCGATGCGCAAATCAGGCGCACTATGTCTACCCCCTCATCAGTGCCGATTAAAATTGATCCACCCCTGCCCGGGGGTAACAAAAGATATCGGCTCCGTGGTGAAGTCGACTTGCCCGCCCGATTCCCAATGGCCGGTGGCGCCGGTGAAGCGACCTGTGCCGCCTGTCGCGTCAGCAGTTTCATGGTTGTCGAACACTCCAGGCGTTCCCGTCGGGGTCAGGTACCCCGCGAAAGTGCCATAGATTTCGTCGCCGTTGGCCGCAAACCAGTGAAAGCTGCCAATGAATGTACTATTGCAGACGTCTTGGTACAATTCTCCGGTCCCGGTGTACACTCCCACATGGGTCGCGTTTCCGAAAACGATCGCGTGTCCGTGGATAGTGCACGGGGGCAGAAACTCCGAAGTTTCAACGTACCCCGAGAGAGTGGCGTTGAACGGCACCATCTCGCCGGCTGCTGCCGGAGTGGGTGCCGAGATAAACATTGCCGCAAAGCAGGCGAGCAGCAGCGGGATCAGAAGTCCTGCTGTTGGTTTGAACTGAATGTTTCGATTT
>DATDAJ010000271.1:0-3327 GCA_036525475.1 Candidatus Udaeobacter sp. | reverse complement strand
GCCAACTCGGCGCTGCGACCCCTCCCCAGAGCTTGCCGCTGCTAGTTGTGCTAAATGGCTACATCGCAGCAACGCGCGGAACATGTTTCCGGCCTTTACTGATTCTGCGCAATTGCGCCCGTCAAACCAAATCGTCCCTGCGTGAATCGCAGATTCAAGTTCAACAACCGCCGTCAGCTTTCATCGGCACGCACGATGAAACGCCTTCCGTCGCGCGATGGGCCTCAGCAACGAAGAGTCTCGACATCTGCGGTGCGCTTCGAATAAAAGGCTGTTTGCTTCACCGTAGCGCGATCAAAGTGAAACAGGATATTAACTCCGCGATTAAAGCGCATCTTATTCGAGGCGCGTTTTATTTGCTTCTAGTCGTCTGCGCAATTCCATTCGCGCCGGCGCAGTCGCGCAGTCGCGGCACTGCGAAGCCAGGCGTGGTCAAACCAACGGCCCTCCCAAATTTGACTTCGCTAAGCTCGACCATTTCCACGACCCATGCCGTTCGCGCCAACCCGGACTTTGCCCCTCCTGGGGTGATCCAGGAACAGCTCTCGGGTCTTCCTAGAGACGGAGCGGCCTCGCTGACAAGCGGCGCCGGAATGGTCAAGAATCTGCCAGCGCCGTTATTTCCCGAGGGTGGCTGCGGCACTCCAGGGCCATGGAGCACCGCCACGCCTGGCCCGCCGGCTCGCTATCGTGCCGGTGGATGCACCGATGGACAATTTGTTTACGTATACGGCGGTGGTAATTCTAGTGGCGGTTACTATAACGACCTCTGGCGTTGGACTCCGGCGACGCAAACCTGGACGCAACTTGCCAACATGCCGACTGCCAAGCAGAACATTCAAGGCGCCTATTGGAATGGCAAGATCTATGTCCCCGGCGGCTTTAACGGCGCTCATATTACCGAGAATGCCATCTACGATATCGCTACCAACATGTGGACCACCGGTCTCCCTCTGCCGGCAGCACAGACTGGTACTAACGTGGCTTTCAATAACAAGATCTACAATTTCGGTGGCGACCCCGGACCGCAAAGCACGGTCACGATCTACGACATAGCTACCAACACTTGGTCTAACGGAGCGACAATGCCTGTCGCCATAACCTATGGCCGGGCAGCGGTTGCGGGCTTAGGGACTCAGTATGCCTATTACGCAGGTGGTATCACCACGGTCACGGTCAACACCCTTTATCGCTACGATTTTGCGGCGAACACTTGGGCAACGATGGCCCCGCTTCAGACGGCGCGCACCAGTGAGGAGCTGATGACCTCCCCGCTTGGCATCGAGCTTTATGCCGTAATGGGGGGTGACGCAACCTTCTTCACAGGAGTGCCCCTGCCGGTATCGGTAGAAATCTATCACATCGGCTCGAATTTCTGGAGCTACGGCAACCCAGTTGTAACCAAGGCGGCAGCACCGTCAGGCGGCCGGGCAGGCGTTAAGCTAATGGTGCAGGGCGGTGTGGACAATACGACCTACTACGACACTGTGCAGGTTTCTGTCGTGCCGTGCGGAACACCAGTTCCGACACCTACAGCTAGTCCGACGAGGGAAACACCGAGGCCGAGGCCGCGTCCTACAGCAGCGCCGCGCCCCTGACCTGCGCGGCGTAATCGCCCGCCCGGCACTTGCGTACGCGACTGCACCCAGAATCCCTTCGCACAAATCGCAAATTCGAGTTTCAGAAAAGTCGTCAGCTTTTCATCCGCATGCACATCGAAACGCTTTCCTTCATCCCGATGTGGGTCTGCAATCCAGATCGTTCGCCCGTTAGAGTCAATCGCTGAGACGCAGCCGCAACTCCAATCGGCTTTACGGATTGTTGACCACTTGCGGCACAGGTTTATCAAAGAAGTGCTTCGGTGATGGAGTCGGTCAGCGCTTTACCTTTTGGCGTCAAAATGAAATTTCCGTTGGATTTTCGGAATAACCCCATCGCGACGAGCTCATCAGTCTCACTGCCGAAGTCTTTCAGCTCCGAAGCGGAAACTCCATCGCGCGTGCGCAGAGAAAGCGCGATTCGCTCGATCCGTTTCATTTGATCCGTGAGATTCTCGCTCGATTCACGCGGAGATTGGCCGGCAAGAGCGCGATCGATGTACGCGCGATAATCGCAGACATTTTGCCAGCGCTGCATGCCAATAGTCGAGACCGCGCTCGGTCCGATTCCCAGATAATCTTTGCCGAGCCAGTAGGCGCGATTATGAACTGATTCAAAACCAGGACGCGCGTAGTTCGAGATTTCGTAATGCCGGTAACCGGCATCTTCCAGGATCGCCATTGTCATTTCGAAGAAATCTGCGTCCGCATCCGCATCCTGCCTAAATTCACCACGCGCGTGGCGCAGGAAAAATTCCGTGTCCTCTTCGTACGTCAGGCAATAAGTGGAGATATGTTCCGGTTGGAGCGCAATTGTTTTCTCCAGGGTCGCACGCCATTGATCTACGGTTTGACCGGGCAAACCAAACATCAGATCGACATTGATGTTTCCGAAATCTGCATCGCGCAAGATCCGAAACGATTCTTCAGCGTGCTGCGCGTTGTGCTCGCGTCCGAGCAATTTCAACAGTTCGTCGTCCCACGACTGCACGCCGAGGCTGATCCGGTTGACTCCAAATTTTTTCAAAAGCGCGGCCTTTCGCGCGGAGACGCTTCCCGGATTTGCTTCAATGGTCGATTCAACCAATTGCGATAATTCGATCCTTTCATGGAATCCGCGCAGCAGGAATTCCAGTTGCGCGATGTTAAGCGCGGTAGGCGTACCGCCGCCGAAGTAAATCGTCGAAGGAACGATGGCAGTTTCGGCGTGCCGCGCCGACCGGACGCCGCAGCCTGGCCTTCTCACCCAGCTATCGAGCTCCCCCAGGAGCGCCTCACAAAATCGCGAGGTCTGCGAGCGATCCAGCAAATCCTTGTAAAACGCGCAATACGGACAAATCCGCGCGCAGAATGGAATGTGAACGTAGAGATGCTGAATGAGGCTAAGCTTTTCGTACTCCAATTGTAGGGCGTCTGTGTCAGACGCCGTTTCTTGGATGGGCGTTTCACAGAAACGCCCTACAAAATCTGTAGGCCTTGCTGAAGTGTTGTGATTCGCGCCTTTACTCATAAAATCCGTCTGCCATCGACTCCCTCATGCTGATTCGAAACGTAGCTCTCGTTTTGCTTTGTGCCACCTCGTCCGGGCTGGGACAAGGGCAGCCGGCCGCGCCGACGCCCTCGGTTGTTTACGCGCTGCGTAATCCTGATTCAATCAACCAGTACAAAACAAATCCGCGCATTGTGCGCGAAATGGTGAACCGGCTCGTGATCGCTGTGACCGGCCAGT
>DATDAJ010000270.1:0-6105 GCA_036525475.1 Candidatus Udaeobacter sp. | reverse complement strand
TTTGTTTCCCCATGCGTTGTAACCCCAGTCCACTACGACAAGTCTCGGGTCGCGATCGCGTGTGAGAAAAATCGGGCCGTGGTCGCGGCACCATGGCTCGTTGGTGGGGACACGATAGAAGGTGATCCGTTCCATGGGCAGTCCGCTCAAAACGGAGCGCGCTTCTGCTTTATGCGCGCCGTTGCAAACGTTGATGCAGACCTGCTCGGATTCGATCAAGGCTTCGACCATGGCACGCAACGCAGGCAACACGCGATCGAACGAGTCGGGAAAACTAATGCCCTCGCGTCGCGGCCACGAAAGCCATGTAGCTGTGTGCGGTTCCCATTCCGCCGGCATGCGATAACCGAGCGCGGCTGGAGTTTGTGAGCTCATCAAACCAACGTCGAACGCGCTACGCTCAACGTCCAACGATCGACTCAGAATTTAGACTTGGGGAAGTTGGCTCAAGGGGTCAGCGCGACCGCTCCTTTACGTACATAATGTGCGCAGTCGCTGGTTTGTAGATCGCGCCGACGATTGCGCCTGCGATTGTGAATTGGATTACCGCGCCGGCAATCCAGCCGCAAAGGATTTTAAACGTTAAAGGTTGGACTGCGAACGAGATCAAGTGTGGCCCTGCGTACACTAATCCCACTAGAAGGCCGAGCAGCGCTCCGGCGCCTGCGCGTCCGCTCGGGATATACCGAGCACACAGCAGCGTGAAAAAGAATGCCATGACGAACTGACCGAGAGCGAGCCAACCGAAGTAGCTCTGTAGATCGGCTTCCGGTCGCAAAAGCGTCGGAACTTCCCGATGCGCGTCGTGCATTAAGGTTGCGTACCAAAGGAACCCGAACGCGAAGAGGAAAACGAACGCCGCGATGAATGCGAAAAAGAATTTCTTCCAATTCATAGCTTCTTTCTATTGAGGTTTTACTGTGCCGCCTATCGCACCCGCGTACTTTCATCGCAAGACCTCCGGCGATTGTCGACCTCAAACTTAAAACGGCTCGTTCCGACTCGCGCATAAACGACCGGCCTGAAGGCCGGTGTCAATCGGAAATCGGACATCGGAAATCAGTTCACCCACCTGCCGTCCTCGGAGCAGAGGATCGGTAGTTCTTCCATCATGAACTGGGTCTTGCCGATGGCGCCAATCATGCGTGTCCCAGTCGCTGCGTACCACTTCTTGGACATGCTCTCGCCGGTATGGCAGCCCCAGCTCTTGACGTAAGCCCCACGAGCGAAGACACGGCGATTGATTTGTTTCAGATCGTTTTCGTGCAGCCAGGATTTACAGGCGCTTTCGATGTTGTTGCTGTAATCGAACATGAAACACGCCCGGTTCGAATGCCCGAAAAATTCGAAACCCGTGACCTTCATCTGATCTCGAGGTTGCCCGTTGTTCAAATAGTCAATGACCTCCTTGCCTGGGCCGAACCAAATGAGATTGAAATTGAACTTGTCGCGGACTGTACCAATTAGACTGATCAGGTCCTGATGCTCCTGCGTTGCACGGTCCACGTAGCCCTGCTTGTAAACAAGCCAGGTGATCTTCGTATCCGGAAGCTGGGTGCGCAATTGTTCGGTGCGCAAACGCGCCGCCCGCACAAAGTTCGCCCACCAATGATCGTGCGGGACTGCCTTATATTTTTCCCATTGATACATCGACGGTCCACCAACCAGGATTACATATTCACCCCCTGAGGGCGGCGCGGCCCGCAGACCGAGCGCGACCATCGACAAACAGCATACGAGTAACAGACGTTTCATCATTTCCGGTGAGGATGACTATTTATGCAGAGCACGAAATTCCGCAAGTGCGAGGGTGCGATCACAGCCTGCTCGCCCTGGCGAGAGCGCGCCGACCTTTGCGGACATGCTGGCTTCCCTCCCTACCAGTCTGCATCCACCTCCTCGCGCATCAGGTCTTTCCACGTTTGCCGCTTCCGGATCAGCGCGAACTTATCGCCGCGAACCAGCGCTTCTGTCGGTAGCGGACGGGAATTGTAATTCGATGCCATCACAAATCCGTAGGCGCCGGCGCTCATGATTGCGAGCAAATCGCCTTCATGCACTTCAGGCATTTCCCGGCCGAGCGCAAAAAAATCGCCCGATTCACACACCGGTCCGACAATGTCGATCTCGCTAATCTTCCTCTCCCTCTCAGTCTTCGGCTGCTTTACCGGCACAATCTCGTGATAGCTCTGGTATAGCGCCGGCCGGATGAGATCGTTCATGCCGGCATCGACAATGGCAAATTTTTTACTGCCCGTTTGCTTGATGTAACGAACGCGGGTGAGCAAAACGCCGGCGTTGCCGATAAGAAAACGGCCGGGCTCGACAAGAGTCCGAATAGACAAGTCGCGCAACGGCGGCACAATTGCTTCAGCGTAATCGCGCACACTGAACGCGGACGGTTCGCCACCGTGATCGCGCCACCATTTGCCTGCTCCGCTCTCCAGTGCGCGCCGGTAAATGATTCCCATACCGCCTCCGATGCTGAAAAACTTGATGGCATATTTCGATTTCAGTTCGCGCACCAATGGCGCCACTTTTTCGATTGCACTCGCGAACGGCTTCGCCTCAGTGATTTGAGAACCGATGTGCATCTGCACGCCGACAATTTCAATGTTGCTCATTCTGGCCGCGCGTTCATAAACCGCCCTGATTTGATTCAGTGCAATGCCGAACTTGTTCTCCTGGGAGCCGGTCGAGATGTACTGATGTGTGTGCGGGTCGACATCAGGGTTGACGCGCAATGCGATTGGCGCGCTCATTTTCTTTGCGCGGGCGATCCGCTCGATCGTCTCCAGTTCAGCTTCACTCTCGACGTTGAAGCTGTAGACACCTCGCTCCAGCGCGTACTCGATTTCGTCAACTGATTTGCCTACGCCCGCGAATGTGCACTTGGCCGGATCGCCACCGGCCGCGAGCACACGAAACAATTCGCCCCCCGAAACAATGTCGAAGGCGGCGCCCGCACCTGCGAGCAAGTTCAGGATCGCGCGATTCGAGTTCGCCTTTACCGCATAACAAATCAGGTGATCCAGCGGCGCGAGCGCGACGTCGAGTCGTGCGTAGTGATCGAGAATTGTCCCCGCGCTGTAGACGTAAGTCGGCGTGCCGACTTCTGTGGCAACGCGTGTTAAGTCGACGTCTTCGCAATGCAGGCTGTCGTCTTGATAATGGAAAAGATGCACATGCGAATTTAGCGATAATAGTCGGCGATTTCCAAATCGTTGAGTCGCGCGTTCTCAGGGTAGCGCACGCGTCTCGCGTGTTGGTTTCGGCGTCGCGCCGAAACAGGCTTTTGATGAACAACGCCGCGTTTGTGGTATGGACTTTGAGAAAAAGTTCGCGATCGCGAGGACGCGCTCGCCAACACGCGGGACGCGTGCGTTACCCCATCCATCGCAGTGCAATATTGAGAACCGCGATGAGAGCGATCCCCAGCGCGAAGCTCGTCAAAACGAGCTTCTTTCCGTGCTTCAACATTTCTCCGACCACTGCGTGTGTGGCCAAATAGATAAACCCGCCGCCGACGTGCGCCATAATTAAGCCGAGCCAAAAGATGGAAATGTTCGTCAGGAAGAAATAACCGATGACACCGCCGAGGAGCGTTGTGGCTTCGACCGCTGCCACCCATCCAACCGCGGCCGCGCGTTGCAGTCCTGCGCCGATCAAGAGACCACCGAGCGCGAGACCTTCCGGAACTTTGTGGATGCACAAAGCAGAGAACAGCGACCACTCGATCGCACCAGTCGCAGGCGCTTCGCCCTGGATTCCCAAAGCCAGACCGTCGGTCGTGCTATGAATTGCCAGGGCGACGATCAAGGCGCTAGCGATTTCGCTGAAATGTCGCGTGGCATCAGCGTCGAAATGACTGGCCGCGCACGCCGGGCAAACATGATGAACACGTTTACTGATGAAAAAGAAAAGCGCGTAGCCGGTGATTAGCGCCAGCAACACCGCCCACCATGGGCATGCGCCAAAACTCTCGGGCAAAATCGCAAAGATTGTTACGCCGAGAAGTGTTCCGGCCGCGAAACTGATGAGCGCGCAAAGCGGCTTATGCTCGAGGCGCAGTGAGGCGCTGATCGATCCGCCGGCGACAGCGAAAATGTAAGCCGCAATGACCTGCCAGAGCGTGTTGGCCATTCAAGCGCTCGCGGCCGACGCGTGGTCTTCGGGGCAATGGTGCGTCTCGATCGTCACGTGGACCAGTTCGTGATATCCGCGCAGCAGCGCTCGATACGAATCGCAGCTCTTCGGTTCGTGCGCCACGATCGAAACCATCGCGGCAAATTTTCCGGTGCCGACCTGCCAGACATGCAGATCGGTCACTACCGAATCGCCATCGCTCTCCACCGCGCGACGAATTTCGTCAGGCAAATCCGATGACGGCGGTGTACGATCGAGCAGAATCCCGCTGGTATCGCGGATCAGGGTGTAAGACCACGAGAAAACGACGACACTGCCGACAATCCCAACGACCGGATCAAGCCACGCCCAGCCGAAAAATTTGCCACCTGTTAGCGCCGTGATCGCGAGGACGGAAGTGAACGCATCGGTCAGTACGTGCATATATGCTGCGCGCAGATTTAAATCGTGATCATGTGCGCTGCCGCCGTCGTGTTCGTGGTGGCGATCGGCCAGCAGGACTGCGCACGCCAGATTCACTAACAAGCCAAGGCAAGCGATTCCGATTGCTTCGTTGAAGTGAATTTCCAGTGGAGTAAAGAGCCGGTGCATTGATTCGCCCGCCATCAGGAACGCCACAATCGCGAGCACGACCGCGCTGGTGAACCCGCCTAGCACCCCGATTTTTCCCGTGCCGAAACTGAAACGCGCATTGCCGGCTTGTGTTCGGGCGAAATAGTACGCCGCGGCCGTTATGAGGAACGCGAGGACATGCGTGCTCATGTGCCAGCCATCGGCCAGCAAAGCCATTGAGTTCGACATCAGGCCGGCGATGATCTCGACAACCATCATGGCGGCAGTGATACCGATCACAACGCGCGTGCGCCGTTCCGCGCGCGAAAAATCCGGCACGAAATCGTGCGCTTTCCGAAAACGCGAATGATCGATGCGATTCATCTCGATTGAGTTTAACGCCATCAACGAAAACGGCCAATGCGCACTGTTATTCCAAAGCGCCAGTTCTGCGCCGGCTTTCGTTCTAAAACGTGGTGCGCCATCCAACCACGACGCCGCGCCCTGGGAGCGGCATTACTTCTTTCAGAAATGAAAGATGATCGCGGGCTTCCGCGTCGAGCAGGTTAGTGCCGCGGACGTATACATAATTGTATGTGCGTCCCCACTGAAACTTGTATCCGATGCTCGCGTTCAAAAATGTGTAGCCAGGTGTAGGCGTTTCGAATTCAGCAACGCTATTTTGCGCGTCCACCCGCCAGCCTTCGATGCTGGCAAGCCAATGTTCGCTCTCGTAATTGAGCGAAATACCGTAACGAAACGGCGTGATGCGCGGGAGCGGTTCGCCGCTGCTGTCTTCCGCGTGCACGTAGTCGGCCTGAAGCCGCAAATAGAGATCGTTCGGATTTTTCTTCGTGGTTTCTTCACCTCCCATGATCACGTTCTTAACCGATTTTGAATCGGACGGCTCGTTTGCCCTTGTGATTTCCAGTGGAAGCAGATGAAAATCCACTCGCCCTTCGCCGCCGTAGAACGTCGCGTTCTTTGGGGTGTAAATGAAAACCTGGAGACCATCCTCGAGTTCTCCGGTTGGCGTGAAATCAATGAACCCGTCGTAATGCGTGTAATAACCGCTGATAAATCCCGTGACGCGGCCGGCGGTCTTTCGCAGACTGAGATCAACAGTCCGATTGATTTCGACGTCGAGATTCGGGTCGCCGATGATGAATTGGAACGTCGCGTCGTGGGGGCCGCGCGCGAAAAGTTCCTCGGGCGTCGGCGCGCGTTGCGAATACGTCAGATTCAGCGCGAGTTGCCAGTCTTTAGCGAAATCGTAAAGCGCACCGGCAGCGCCGCTGATGGGCCAGAATTCCTGATCCTTCTGACTCGGCGACGTGAGCGACGTCAGCTCGGGATTACTCGAATCGATGCTAGCAGCGTCGTACTCGACGCGCGCACCGAATTGGA
>DATDAJ010000269.1:0-3242 GCA_036525475.1 Candidatus Udaeobacter sp. | reverse complement strand
CAACACTTCGCGAGAAAGATTCTGCCGATCTTCGGTCGAAACGTACGGAAGATTCGCAACGATCAGATCGAAGCCTGGTTGCACACTTTTAAGCAAGTTGCTTCGCAGGAACCGGACACGATCCGCCAGGTCGAGTCGCTCGGCATTTTCGCGGGCGAGCATGAGAGCATCTTCGGAAATGTCGGCCCCGATGACCTCGGCTTTTGGAAATTCCGCAGCCAGAGTGAGCGCAATGACGCCGCTGCCGGTTCCAACATCGACCATACGCCAATATGCATTTTCGGATTTGAAGTGTGAAATCAGCAGCTCAACGAGCTGCTCAGTTTCAGGTCGCGGTACCAGTGCGCGTTTGTCGCAGCGAAAACTGCGCCCGCAGAATTCGACCGTGCCGAGCAGATGTTGAAGTGGTTCGCCTGTACCGCGGCGCTTCACCAATTCGCGCAACGGCGCGAGCTCTGATTCCCGCAACCGGCGCTCGAAGTCCAGATATAACTCCATCCGTTTCCGGCCGAGTACGTACGCCAACAGGTGCTCCGCATTTAAACGCGGACTGTCGATGTTGCGCTTCTGGAAATAGCCCGTCGTCGATTGCAAGACCTCGAGCACAGTCATGTGACAGCTTACTACGGAGGCGCTCTTCGCGCGCAGTCGGCTACGCCATCGCGCGGCTGATGGCCCATGCAACTTCTTTGCCGGTGACGAAGCCGTGCGCATCGCGGCCGCTTGGATCTACAATGTATTTGCTGCCTTCCAGATTGTTAAAACGACCGGACTGCCAGCTGTAGCTGCCCCCCACCGCGAGCAGCCGATCAACGCCCACCACAACTTCGCCGGGCTCCATTTTCTGTGCACCGTTTCGGCCAAGGCCGCCAAATTTATCATTCGCGTCGCCAAGAGCAGATGCAACCGTGCCGGACAATCGCGAAGCAACCGGATAAGCGATCCCAACGGCCCGATCGTTTGGCGTGTAAGTAAGGACGATCGGACCTTTGATGCGGTGGTTGTCCACCACGGTGCGAAAGAATCCGTTCATCGATTTCGAGAATCCGTTGTGCGAGAAAGCAGCCTGCAAAAGCGACATGCTTTGTAATTTATCTGTCGTAGATATCGCCGCCGCCGCCGTCACGACGCGACAGCCAAAGCTGTGGCCCACCAAATGAATCCTCTGCACGTGGTCGGCCACTCGATCAAGCAGGGGCGCCACACCTTTCTGGCCGACTGTTCCGGCGCGCTTTTTCATTTCGTAGTAGGCCAAATAATTCAGGAACCGAATCGCGCCGGATTTGATTCCAGAAAAAATATCACCCAGTCCAGCTGCGCCGCCGGCCGACGTACTTGTCAGATGAGCGCCAAGCGACGCGGCGCCTCCTCCACCTCCTCCGCCTGAAGCAACGAGCGGGGTCGGCATCTTTAGCTTCTCGAGCATCGCCGATCCATCGAGCTTGAAGAAGAGCGCAGAATTATCTTCCTCGTGCGCGGCGCTGTCATCGAGTAGGCTCCGCAGCTCGTCTACAAATTTTCGCCGCGCATCGAGATCACTCTCCAGCTTGCCAATCTGGTTCTTCGCAGCGGTGATCTTTTTCGCCGCTTTCTTGTCGAACATTGTCGCAATGACGTCGAGCTTGGCCTTGATAGTTTCGTCCGCCGCGGCGGAACTCGTTGCCAATCCCGCACCACCGCCGGGCCCTTGTTCAGCAACAGCAGCGTCAACAACATCGGTAAATTTCTTCGACGGCCAGATGACTCCCATAATTGCGATCCTTTTCTCCTGAAGCTGATCCGAGGCGACCGCTGCAAAGTTGGTGAACAATTCGGTATACAGCCGCTCCGCCTGTTCCTCATTGTTATTCCACCCGTGCGACGCGACGATAACGTCCGTCGTGCCGTCGGGGACCGTGACTTTTTGTTTGTCTAAAGCCGCACCGTCTTTATCGAAATGTGCGGCCGCATAAGGAATACCTGCGACATTATTCATAAACTTCTTGCATCATGTTTTACACAGACTGAATGGCGCGCATGAGATCAATCAACCCCGCGCCTTGAAAAGAGCGCTCCCGCTTCAAGTCGGTAGCTGCCCCAAGAAAAATCTGCTTTACCCGTTCCGGTTCGCCGATGAACTCCCGTCGAACGGAGAGGAATGCCGCAATAACACCGCTGACGTGCGGGGCCGCCATGCTTGTCCCGCTGTCCTCGACGTATTCGCATTGTTTCCCCTCTGCTCGATCCATTAACAGCTTTCCCGTTGCAGCAGAGAGAATTTTCTCACCCGGGGCAACGAGGTCGGGCTTCATTCGTCCATCGCCAGTCGGACCTTTTGAGGAAAAATACGAAACGCCATACACATGCGGCATCTCGCGGTGCGTGGAGCCGACGGTGATGGCTAGGTCCGCGTTGCCTGGATCGTTGATTGTAACCGGCATCCCGGCATTTGTTGTCCGCTGTTGCGCTGCAAGCGCGCCATAGCCGGTGTTGCCTGCGGCCACTACGACCACCACGCCCGATCGCACCAGGCGATTGATCTCAACGCACAGCGGACTTTGTCCACACGCAAACCACTCCGGATCGAAATCATATCCGAGGCTGATGTTAACTCCGTGAATCAGATTCAAACGACCGTGGCCGTTCTTTTCCTGGATGTGCGCGATTGCCGCAATCAAATTGCTGACTTCGCCGTTACCTTCGTCGTCGAGCACCTTCAGACTAACGAGATGACAACGAGGCGCCATGCCACGAATGGAACTGAGCATAACCTCACGAGTCTCTACTGCAGGCGAGTCCCCCTCTTCGTAGCCCTTAACCGACCGGGTGACGGCACGCATTTTTTGCGCCTGCGCTTTCGTACCATCGGCCACTTGTTCTCCCGCCACAATTCCCGCCACATGTGTGCCGTGTCCAAAGCGATCGATCAACGCAGCGTTAGCACCCTTCGGGACATTGGGCGTATCGGTAAAATCCCCATGGAGCGGAGAAGCAGGATCGACGTTCCCGTGTCGCACAAAGTGCGGATGATTCGCGTCGATGCCCGAATCCATAATAACCCAAGTGATATCCACGCCCTGCGCGCTGAACGAAGTTTGCGCCGCATCTGCTTTCACTGTCGCGAGCGACTTCGTAATGCAGGGTGAAATCTTGAAATCGGGCCAGATACGGTAGATGGCACGAAAACGGTACAGTGCCGCTGTACCCGACTGCACTGAGGCTTTTCCGCGTTTCTTCGGCGGCCGCGGTTTTTTGGCCGTTTT
>DATDAJ010000268.1:0-3058 GCA_036525475.1 Candidatus Udaeobacter sp. | reverse complement strand
TGTCCCCGGCCTGGCGGAATTGGGCAAGAGAAAATGGAAACGTGAAGTCCTTTATGCCGTCGGCCAATTAAAGCGCTCGTTCATTGCCAATTACGTCGTCCTTGGCGGCGGCCTGGTGCACCGGTTCGATCGATTGCCGAAGGGAATCGTGCGCGGTCAAAATGAAAACGCATTCCTCGGTGGAATCCGTTTATGGGAAAGGAAACGCAACTCGCGCGAGCTGAAGTGGCATCTGTTGTAGGTGGAAATCGCCGCTGGGATCTTCAGCGATGTTCGGCGCCGTTGTACAAGAAAATTAGAAACGGTTTCAAGAGAGATTCCTCCGAACGATCGGTCTGCCGCGATTGGCGCTTGACTTAATGAACCGCCCTCACCACCGTGCGCGCCAAATCAAAGGAGAAATATGAAGAAACACACTCACCTCGTTACCTCGACTTTATCCGTCGCGATCTTTGCCCTGCTGGCACCCGCCTCGTTTGCTCAAAAAGGGGGTGCGATGTCAAAGGCTCAGGCGATAGCACAACAGCTTGGCCTCACGCCCCAACAAAAGGAGAAAGTCCTGCCCATTCTTGCGAGCGAAGTACCCAAAGTCCAGGCAATCAAGAACGACAATTCGCTTCCAAAAATACAGAAAATACAACAACTCAAGGCTATTCATCAGCAGACGGATCCGCAAATGAAGACCATTCTGTCACCTGAGCAGTACCAAAAACTAAAAACGATTCGTCAACAGACGATCGGCGATGCCGTACAAGGCCGATACTGAGACTGACTGATGGTCGTCGATCGGTGGCCGAGGCGTCAAAATCGTCAGTCTCATCGCTTTGTCGCGGAATGTGCAGCTTTTAACGCACATTATCGCGCAAAGAACAAAGTGCGATCGTTGCAAGTCGCATTGGATTCCCGATAGATCCGTGCTCAGTGAAGCTTTACGTTCGAAGGGGTTCCCTTATGCCTGATCATCGACCACAAATCACCGATGACTTCGCGAATCTCTGCGACATCGTCGCGAAACTTCGCGCTCCTGATGGTTGCCCGTGGGATCGCGAGCAAACCAATCAGTCGTTATTGCCGGCGCTCATAGAGGAGGCATACGAAACGGCCGAGGCCGCGCGCGCTCAGGACGATGCACATTTTCGCGAGGAACTCGGCGATCTTTTGTTGCTCGTAGTGATGCATGCCCAAATCGCGCGCGAGATCGGCCGGTTCGACATCGAGGAGGTGATTGAGCAGGTGTCGGACAAACTCATCCGGCGGCATCCGCATGTGTTCGGCACGAGCGAAGCACGCGACGCGGGCGCCGTGCTTAAACAATGGGAAGCGATCAAACGCGAAGAAAAAAAGGCCGACTCGCATTTCCTGGCCAGTTTGCCGAAAGCCTTGCCCGCGCTGGTGCGCGCGCAAAAGGCGCAATCCAAAGCCGCCCGGGTGAATTTCGACTGGACAGCACTGCGCGATGTGATGGCCAAGGTGGAAGAAGAGCTTGATGAGACCAAAGAGGCAATCCGGTCAGAACAGCACGAAAGGATCGAAGACGAGATTGGCGATCTGCTGTTTGCCATCGTAAACCTGGCGCGGAAGTGCAAAATCGATGCAGAAACCGCGCTCCAATCTGCCACTGACAAGTTCGTCGCCCGCTTCAATCGATTGGAAGACGAACTCAAAATGCGCGGCAGGAAATTGGGCGAAGTGGAGTTGGCCGAGATGGATGCGATTTGGGACGAAATCAAACAAACATCGAACGCCCAACGCTGAACGCTCTGACTTCGACGTTGGATGTTCGGCGTTTGCTTCTCCCCATGCTTTTGCCATATTTCGCCTCCCAATGAACCTGCTGATCAACGTTTGCCTGGTGCTCTTCGTGCTAGTCGCAGCCCTGATGATTCTTGTCATCCTGATGCAGCGACCAAAGAGTGAAGGTCTCGGTGCAGCATTTGGCGGCGGCGTCACGGAGAACATTTTCGGCGCGCAAACCACGAATGTGCTGGTGAAGTTCACTACGTGGCTGGCCGGAATATTTTTCGCGCTTACTTTTGCGCTATCAGTCCTCTATGCGCATCACAGTGTAGCCAGCAGCGCCTTCCGTCGTGAACTGATGAAAAACCAGCCCGCGCAAACCTCACCTGCGCCTGCGAAAACACAATCGTCACCGGGGTCGTCACCGGCAACTACGCCGGCACAGGCTTCGCCCGCTGTTTCTCCAGCCGTAAGCGCAGCACCGGCGGGTTCGCCAAAATCATAGCCCGCCCTTCTTCTCGAGAATATTTTGCGGTAGCCACGGCCCTGCTGGCCGTTTCTCGAAGAAGCGAGCGCAGAACCGGCTACGGGCCAGTGGCTACAGCGCAATTAATCGCGAGAACCCTATTTCGCTTTGCGCGCGAATTTTGGCGGGAACAGCCAAAGAAGTCTTCCCTTCTCAGTCTCGGGATCGAAGTCGATCAGCGCGACACCGGCTTTGGACATCTTGATGAAACCACCGGTCAACGCGGAGATCACACTGGAAAAGTCCGGCTCGTGGCCGACTAGCATCAAAACTTTTGAGCGATGCCGCTTGAGCACAGTGCTCAACTCACTAATCCCAAATCCCGGCTCAAGCGCTTCGTCCTGACACAACTTTGCTTTGAGCTGTTCCGCTGCGGCTTCTGCCGTCTGCAACGCCCGCGGCAGCGGACTGGTTACAATTAAATCCGGCTTCACCTTCAGCCGGCTGAGAAACTTCGCCACCTGCCGCGCCTCTTTTTTACCAAAATCGGTGAGCGGCCGTTCATCATCTGGCTTGGTCCAGCCCGGCCAGTCGGCTTCACCGTGTCTGAGAAAATAGAGTTGCATGTTCTAGATAATCATTCCGAACAGAGTCGAGAAATCCCGTAGCACAACCTACAGGTAGTATCGAGGAATGTATCGAGTTCGCTCGACATGACAGACTTAATTTCTCACAGAATTTGCCACTTCGCCCTGCGGGTATGCGGGTCGGTTTGCCAGAGCCGAACGCCGCCAAGAAAAGCGTTTCGATTGTGTCCAAGTTCGACCCCGTCCGGCAGTCGATCCAATTTCTTCG
>DATDAJ010000267.1:0-2686 GCA_036525475.1 Candidatus Udaeobacter sp. | reverse complement strand
TGGCGCTTGTCGGTCTTTACGCCCTGAAGAAACTGCGGGAATGCAGTGAACACCCCGATGACCCTTGCGCCTTTCGTTACGAAGCTGAGGCCTCAGTGAATCGACTCAAACACGATAACTCGTCCAGTCCGGCCAAGTTCGAGAACTGATAGTTTCCTGGTTTCCGCACTTCCAGTTCGCAGCACGGCAGCGCAAGTTTCTGGATCCTTAATTCGATTCCGCGAAGCGCGGCGCAGGTGGCTTATCCGGCCCCATGTCAGTTTCCCCGGGACGTGCGCGAGCGAAACTCAAGGGTGGAGATGTCATGGGCAAGTGTGATATTTCCTCTGACATCCAGCCGAGGTTCCGGAGTTTGCGATGGAAGCCATGGTCAGACGAATATTCAGAAGCCTGTCTTTAGCTCTCATCATCGGTCTGCTTTGGCTCGCCATTGGCGCGAGCGCTCACGCAGAGATTCCTCGCCGTCTGTTGATTTTGTATGGCGCAAACACGCTCATTCCAGGCGACGTCATCGTGGAGCGCATGATGCGGGAGATCGTTGCGGCCGCGGGTCCGCAGCCAATCGATTTTGACGCGGAATCCTTTGATCCGCCGAGTCTCGGTAATCCGAATTACGAGTCCGCCTTGGCCCGCTTTCTTCGGCAAAAATACCGCGATCGGAAATTCGATATTATCATGACCGTACAAACGCCGGCGCTTGATTTTGTGCTCAAGCATCGGACTCAGTTGTGGCCAGACTCAGCCGTTGTGTTCTTGGGCTCTGCAGAGAGCGCTGTGCGCCAGCGCTCACTCGGCCGGCGCGTTACCGGGGTAGTCGGAAGAAGCGACTTTGCCGGCACCTTGAGGTTGGCATTTCGTCTCCAACCGAACGCCGGCCATGTCGTAGTCGTGAGCGGAGTCACGGAAACCGATCAAGCGTGGATTCCGCTCGTGCAGAGCGCCCTGCGTCCGTACGAAGAGAAAGTAAAGGTCACCTATCTCACCCATCACTCGTTGCCGGAAATTCTCAAGACGGTAAGCACGCTGCCGCGGGACACGGTCGTTTTGTACACGTCGATGTTCCAAGACGCTGAGGGGAAAACGACGATTCCGCGCGACGTCATGGCCCAATTGGCCAACGTATCCGCAGCGCCCGTCTACGGGTTCGACGAGAACTTCATGGGGTTGGGGATTGTCGGCGGGGCGATGACAAACTTCGACCGCAATGCTCAACAAGTAGGAAAGTTGATCGCGCGGATCCTCGCGGGTGAAAATCCTGACGAGATAGCCGTGGAATTTCCGCGGTCGACCCCTCTGACCGTCGATTGGCGGCAGTTGAAACATTGGGGTCTGAACGAGCAGCTGTTATCGCCGGATACCATCGTGCTATTTCGGCAACCGACGCTCTGGCAGGAGTATCGATGGCAAATTCTTGGGTTTGCCGTTCTTCTCCTGATCGAGAGTTTGCTCGTGATTGCTCTCTGGCTGCAGCAGCGACGGAGAAAGCGCGCCGAGTTAGCTGTCGAGCGACAATGCTTGGAGCTGGCACACGCTAACGCGTCTCTGACGGTGAGCGAAACCAAGAATCGCGCAATTCTGAATGCCGTGCCCGACCTTATGTTTATCCAAACGATCGACGGTGTTTATGTCGACTGTCAGTTCAAAGACAGCGGGGACCTGTTGCTGCGGCCGGAAAACTTTCTCGGCAAGAACATGAAAGAAGTGCTTCCTAATGACCTTGCTGAGGTTTTTTTGGAATGCTTCAAACGCGCGGGCGAGTCGGAGGAGCCGGTCATTCACGAATATAGTTTACTGATGAATGAACAAACGCGCCATTTTGAAGCTCGCATGATTCGCTACCAAGACGAGCAGATTCTCACCATGGTGCGCGACATTACCGCGCGCAAAAACGCCGAGGAATCACTGCGCGAAAATCAGACTTTGCTAAAGACGATCATGGACAACTGCCCCGCCATCGTCTTTCTCAAGGACCCGGAGGGCCGTTATCTATATGCCAACTTGCAGTTCAAGATACTGGCGCATTTAGCGCCCGAAGACATCGTCGGAAAGACCGATTTTGACTTATTTCCTCACGAGCAAGCCGCTGCATTTCGCGCCCATGATCTCGCGGTGCTTAAAACCGGATCGGCGTCACAATTCGAGGAAGTTGCCGCTTACGCTGACGGCCTGCATACCAGCGTCGTCTACAAGTTTCCGCTCTTCGACGGAGGCGGAAATGTTTATGCGACCGGCGGTATCGTCGCGGATATCACCGAGCGAAAACGCATCGAGGACACCTTGCGGGAAAGCGAAGCCCGCTTCCGCTACATGGCCGACTATGTTCCCACCATAATTTGGATCAACGATGCTCTGGGTCGATGCACCTACGTGAACAAACAATGGACTGAATTTACGGGAACGGTTTTCGAAGAACAACTAGGTTTCGGCTGGCTCGCGAGTATCCACCCGGACGATCGGGAAGCGATCAAAAAGCTCGCCGGGGTTGCGATACAGAACCGTGCGCCGTTCCAATTTGATTACCGATTGCGACGCCACGACGGGCAATACCGGTCGGTCATCGACACGGGCTCGCCGCGATTCGGTCCTCAAGGGGAATTCTTCGGCTATATCGGCGCGGTAACCGACATCACCGAGCGAAAGAGGGTGGAGGACGCGCTGAGTGAGAGTGAATACAGGTATCGCAACG
>DATDAJ010000266.1:0-4915 GCA_036525475.1 Candidatus Udaeobacter sp. | reverse complement strand
GTATTCGAATCTGTGTTGATCTCGCGGGAGTCGATCGTTCGCTGATCGATCTGAGCGTCGAACCGCGGCGCCTGGTGATTCGCGGCACGCGTGAGCTGCCGGAGCCGACTGGCGACGAGGGATCCGCCCAGCAATTACTCGCGATGGAGATCGATTACGGGCCGTTTGAACGCGAGATCACTTTTCCCGTTGACGTGGAAATCGACAAAGCACACGCCGAGCAGCGTAACGGATTACTTTGGATTTCGTTGCCAGTAAGAAAAGAATCATGAGCACAGAAAAGCTCAATGCGTTGCAACCGAGTGCGGATTCCAAGCCAACAGGCCAGGGAACCATCGCGCTCGGCGTGCCCGAAAGCCGCACGCCGCGAATTCCCGAGGAGTTGTCGATTTTGCCAGTGCGCAGTTTTGTCGTTTTTCCGGGCACAGTTCTCCCGCTGAACGTTCAGCGGGCGGCATCGCTCAAACTGCTCGATGACACCTTGCCGCGCACGAAGGTGATCGGGTTACTGACGCAGCGCGATGAGACGAAAGAAGACCCGTCGACTCAAGATCTGTACTCTCTCGGCACGGCCGCGCTGGTGCTCAAACTTGTTAGACAGTCAGAGGACAACGTGCTCGTGATTGTGCAGGGACTGCGCCGTTTTTCGCTGCGCAAAATCATCGCGACCGATCCGTTTCTGCGCGCCGAAGTCGATTTGCCGGAATCGATCGTGCCGTCGCCGAGCAAGGAATGGGAAGCCACGTTCCGGAATTTGCGCGATTCGGCTTCGCGTTTGTTCGAGCTTACGCCCGACGCGCCGGAACAGGCGCGCATGATGATCATGAACATCGAGAATCCGGAGCAGCTCGCCGATTTTCTCGCGCCGAACCTCAATATAGATGTCGCGCAAAAGCAGGCGTTGCTAGAAGAACTCGACGTCGAAAAACGGGTGCGTGCCGTGCAGCAACACACTTCGGCGCAGCTCGAGATCGCTCAGATCCAACAGCGACTGCAAAAAGATGTCGCTTCACAATTTTCCGATGCACAGCGGCGCGCGTATCTGCGGTCCCAGCTTAAAGCGATTCAACATGAGCTCGGTGAGACGGAGGGCGGCAGTGAGGAACAAGCGGAACAGCTGCGCGCGCGCCTTCAGGAAGCGAATCCGCCGGAAGAAGTCATGAAGCAGGCCGAGCGCGAATTGAAGCGGCTGGATTTCATTCCACCGGCAAGTCCCGAGTTCTCAGTGATCGTGAGTTACATCGAAATTATTGGCGACCTGCCATGGAATAAGTTTAGCAACGACAATCTCGATCTCGAGCAGGCGCAGCAAGTCCTTGATCGCGATCACTACGATCTGGAAAAAGTTAAGAAGCGACTCATCGAATATCTCGCGGTACGAAAACTCAATCCGCAGGGACACGGCGCGATCCTCTGTTTTCTCGGGCCGCCCGGCGTAGGCAAAACCAGTCTGGGGCAATCGATCGCCGACGCGCTGGGCCGCAAATTTGTGCGGATCAGTCTCGGTGGAATGCGCGATGAAGCGGAGATTCGCGGTCATCGTCGCACGTATATCGGCTCGATGCCGGGACGGATCATCCAAGAGCTGCGCCGCTGCGGCACCCGCAATCCTGTCTTTATGCTCGATGAGATCGACAAAATCGGTGCGGATTTTCGCGGCGATCCTGCCAGCGCATTGCTCGAAGTGCTCGATCCGCGGCAAAACAACGCGTTTGTCGATCGTTACCTGGATGTGCCGTTTGATCTGTCGCAGATAATTTTCATCGGCACGGCAAATTACATTGAAGGCATACCGGAACCGTTGCGCGACCGGATCGAAGTGATCTCACTCCCCGGTTATACCGAGCGCGAGAAACTCGAGATTGCGAAGCGTTATCTTGTGCCGCGACAACTGGAGGAGAACGGGCTTAAACCCGAGCAATGTGAATTCCAGGAGGACGCGCTGCGCCGGATCATCAACGATTACACGCATGAGGCCGGCGTTCGCGAGCTCGAGCGCCAGATCGGAGCTGTGTGCCGGGGCATTGCGGCGCAGGTTGCGCGCGGCAAAATCGATCACGCAACGGTCACGCCGGAGAAGGTGGTGGAAATGCTTGGCCCGGCCAAATACGTTCGTGAAACAAAGCTCAAGACCAGTAAACCCGGCGTGGTTACTGGATTGGCTTACACGCCGGCCGGCGGCGAAGTATTGCATATCGAAGCCACGCGTTATCCGGGCAAAGGGAATATCACGCTTACAGGGCAGATTGGGAACGTGATGAAAGAATCGGTGCAGGCAGCACTCAGTCTCCTTCGCAGCCGGGATGGTCAACTGGGCGTCAAAGCCGAAGATTTTCGAAAAATGGACGTCCACGTGCACGTCCCCGCGGGCGCGGTGCCAAAAGACGGACCATCAGCCGGCATCGCCATGTTTACTGCGCTTGCTTCGCTCTTCAGCAACAGACAGGTCCGTTCCGATGTCGCGATGACTGGCGAGATCACTTTGCGCGGACTCGTTCTGCCGATCGGCGGGTTGAAAGAAAAAAGTCTGGCGGCGATGCGCGCCGGAATTTCCACTGTCATCATTCCCAAGCTCAACGAAAAAGATCTGGTCGACGTCCCCGAGGAAGCGAAACAGAAACTCAAATTCGTCCCGGTGGAAAACGTAGATGAAGTTTTGGCCGTAGCGCTGGAGAAAAACGGTGCGCGGCCTCCTTTAGACCGGAAATCGGCCTAACGAGAAAAAGATCCGCTACGGGCGGACTCTGCCGCGGCCCGTGCTGGTAGGTCTGCGGGTCTGTAGCACAGGTCGTGACGGACGGAGCCTGTTAGGGGCATCGCGTGGTTAAGCCTTTTTGGATGGCTTCTCATAAATCTTCAACCCACGGAGACCAACTTCAGTGTTGGACTTGATCTCGCTCAGTGCGTCTCGCAGTTCAATCAGCTCGTGTATCAGGGCTTCGGTCGCCTCCGCTGTCTAACGCGGCAACCCACGGTGTCCAGCTTGCCAAATGTGGCTCACGCACTACTTCCATTCCCAATATTCGGAGTGTGTATTGCCCTCTGCGTCTACTGCGTACTCGAATAACACTGCCACCTTGTTAAGACGTGACCATTTTGGTGGCATGGTTTGGAAATAAAGGGCGCCGCGATAAGTCGCGGTTCCATCTTTTTTCATTGCGCCGACGCCATGGCCGGTCCAGGTGGCCGTTTTGCCGTCCTTCGTTATCATGATGCCCTGACCTTCGCCGTATTGTGTTCCGTCCGGACGGAAAATGGTCGTGTACGTGCCTGTGTCTTTTATGTTTGTGCCCAGCACTGAACCGGTTGCCTGAAAAGATGTTTCCATCTTCGGGTCTCCGCCCAGATTCGGCAAAACGCGTTGCATTGTAACTTTGCCTGATATCTCACCAATCTTCTCGCCTAGCATAAATGTCCTTTCGTTAAGGTTTGGTTGTTAGAATCCACTGAATTCGGCTGGGCTGAGCATACGAGAAAAGTTTGACTGTGACGATGCTAAATTCAACGGTGGGAATGTGGTGCGTGTTCCAAGTTCCCGTACTCCCGGCGATTGGCGAGGGCGCCAATCGCAGCGCGCGAGGCGCACGCGCTCCCCGGAAGCGACAAGAAAGCTCAAGGCGCAACGATATTCCAGCCGGCCCAGATGGTCGGACCGGCGGCGTTGCCAATGAGCTGATAATTGTTGAGGTACCAAACTGCTGTTTGGCGTGTGCTGGAATTGTAGAGCAGATAGTCGGGTCTGCCATTGCCATCGAAATCGGCTAGTCCCGCAACCTCAAAGCCCGCCGCAATTGTTGGTCCATTTCTGCTGCCGGTGCGGGTCGCTCCAGACATATACCAGATCACTGTCCCGCGCGTGGCTGCATTGAACAGAAGATAATCGGGATGCGTATCGCCATTGAAATCGGCCACTCCAGCCACGCTCCGCCCGGCTGGAAGAGTCGGGCCGGTTGCTGAGCCGATGCGAACGTTGTTGCGCATGTACCAAACAATTGTTCCACCAGTGTTCGCATTGAAGAGCACATAATCGGGATACCCATCGCTGTTGAAATCTCCCAGCGCCACGACCGTCCAACCGGCAGGAAGAGTCGGACCAAAAGCGGTGCCGATGCGAACGTTGGTATTCATGTACCACATCCCTGTCACGCGGGTCGCCGTGTTGAAGAGCAGGTAATCCGGATGATTGTCGCCATTAAAATCCGCCACGCTCGCCACGGTCCAGCCTCCGGGCGGAGTCGGACCGCTAGCACTACCGATCCGAACATTGTTGTTCATATACCAAACTGCCGTCTGGCGCGTGGTTGCGTTGAAAAGAAGGAGATCGGGCCTCGCGTCAGCATTGAAATCCGTAGGCGGTAGTGCTGGACGGATGCGGACATAATAAATGTCTTCCTCGCCATTGAATGTGGCTGCATATGCAACGTTGGCGCTGTCGTCGTCCGAAACGACTGTGATGTAATCGCCGATCTTTGACTGATGTGGATAACCGAGGAATGGGTTAAACGGGTTGCTGACCGCGACATTTGGCGACCAGGTGTTTCCGCCATCGATGCTGAAAGAATAAAAGAGCTGCGAAGTGACGTTGTTCGGAGCGTTACGCGTGTCGTACCAGACGACATCGATTCGACCGCCGGGCGCGACCGACAGCGTGCCGAACCAGTGCCATTTTGCGTGGTTCACTGGGTCGTCATTGATCCGGCGCGGCGCGCTGAACGTGATGCCGCCATTGGTGCTGCGCACGAACATGACGTCGCTGCCATTATTAAAACCGGATGGCTGAACACTCGCGAGCATATAGACATTGTCGTTGGTGCTCGTGCCCGAGCGATCGACGGCAAGAAAAACCTGGCCCACTAATCCTTCCGGATTGATCGGCTCGGCGAAAACGATGTCGCCGCCAAGGTTCACCGCCGTG
>DATDAJ010000265.1:0-5179 GCA_036525475.1 Candidatus Udaeobacter sp. | reverse complement strand
CTTTGCAGTACCGTTGTGTTGGTCGTGAACGCAACGGTTCCAGCAGAACAATTTTCCGGCGCCATCGTGCAACAGCATTGCCAACATCCGCTGAGCAGTAAAGAATCGCGCGATGAATGGGTCGAGAATTTTTGCAATCCTGATCGGAGCTTTGCTTGCTAGCCTGCCGGTGCGCGGCCAGGAGAACGTTGAAGCAATTGTCGCGCAAAATCTTCGACCAATTTTGCCGGGAAACGGGAAGCCAGGCGGCGTTGCGGTCGCAGTCCGCATAAATGGTGAGACTCGTTTCTTTAATTACGGTTTCGCTAATGACGCGAGGAAGGAACGAGTCACGCCCGATTCGATCTTCAACCTCGGCTCGGTAGGCAAGGTGTTTGCGACCACGATCCTGGCGGAAGCGGTCAAGCGCGGCGAGCTCAGCCTGGACGATCCAGTAGCCAAATATGTGACGGAGTTGGAGCGCGGCGGTGATATTCGTCAAGTAACATTGGGACAGCTTGCCAGCCACACCTCCGGATTGCCGCGTGTGCCGCAGCAATACGAGCATTGGCACCGAGGCGGATACACATGGCCCGATTTCGTCCGCTTTCTCAATTCATGGAAAGCAGGTCCGAACCATGAGCCCGGGAAACAATATCTCTACTCCAATGCTGCCATGGTCTTGTTGCGTGTGGCGCTCGAACGCCGCTTCAACACTCGGTTTGCAGCATTAATGCACGAACGAATCACGGGCCCACTCGGAATGAGCTCGACTGCGCTGCCCGTGCCGCGCGATTTAGTTGGACGGACCGTGCAAGGGTACGGCCCCGGGGGCAGCCCGATCGGTCAGCCGGGTGAAGAACAGGGGACTTTCAAGTGGCCTAGCGCCGGTCAAATCTATTCCTCATCGCGCGACATGGCCGTGTTCCTGGCCGCGAACATCGGCGACCTTGCCGGCCACGGCCCAATAGAAAATGCGATGGCCTTCGCTCAGCAACCGGTATTCACAGTGAGCCCGCGTCTCAGCCTGGGTCTTGCCTGGCAGAACGTCAGTGGCGGGAACCTTCTGATCCGCGACAAGAATGGCGGCCTTAACAACACCTCGACCTACATCGGGTTCGCTCCGCAGCCCAAGCTAGGCATTGTTATTCTCGTGAACCGCGGCAAACAGCAGCCCACTACGAACGGCCGGCAAATCTTGCACGCGCTAGCGCAGGAAAAATCAGAGCCATCGAATGAAGGCGAACCGGAACCGGATGCCGACTGACGCTTCTTCACTGTGGTTCTGGTGAGTAATCGGACGGCGATTCTTTAGAAGGCATGCGGCATGTCATGTTTAAGCCCAGATTCTGTCTTGAGAAAATGGTTCAACGCTTGTTCCCAGTCCTGCATGAATTTCTGATAGAAATCAGCTGTGAATGCAGCAACGAACTCGTCGCCGGCAGCCCCGATGCTTGTGTGGCTGTAAGTAACGTCCGCAAAACATTCGTCCCCGTTCGGCGTAAGTTGAATTTCCAAACGACAAGCGGTGACCCCAGGCACAACCTTCAACATTTCAACAAACCAGTTCTCCGGTTCGTGACGTGTGACGTACCAGATTGCCTTGTTGGGTTTGTCCGGCGTGATGAAAACGCAATCGCGTTCTGCAACGCCGGAGGAACTGATGACCAAGTCCGGTAGCCAACCCTCAGCCCATTCGGTTTCACGAACTGGACACAAAAGCGGAAACACTCGGGCTGGGGCCGCGAACAGTCGTTGCCTGTAGGTGTGTGTTGCCCGATTTGATTTGATGACTCGCATGCTGCCTGGCCACAAAAAGCTGCGCTACCTGGCACCTTGAAAATCCGCTGGCGCGGATCCATTACGAACCGCCTCGACGACCTCGCGGTTGCATTGATCACCAGTTGCGCTGCTGCTTGTGTATTTCGTGGCCGCTATTCGTTTTGCTGATGTGTTTAGCATTGGGAAAAGTTTCGCCAGCTGCTTCTGCGCTTTTTTCTGCGCGACATCGGTGACATAAAGAGGCGCTCTTCCGCATCGATTCCTACTGCGGCTATAGAGTCAGCGTCCACGATGTGAGGTTTAACGAGACACAAGATCAACGGCACTCTGGACAAAACGAAAATATCAATTCGGTTTTGTGGGCATCAAAGCAGCCTGTTAGCGAATTCATTTTACATCAATCGCTATGGCTATCGTGGGCGCAGACATCGCGCGGGCGTGATGTGGATCCTGCTGGCCTTTTGGAAGGAAATACCACACGCCAGGGGTCATTCGGCCTCGTTCAGGCAACTGCTGCAATCGCGACGTATCCAAGCCTGCCGCGATCAGGCCGGACGCGTCGAACTCGTAAACAACGTCTTCAGCCGTGCCTTCCAATTGCGTGGCAAAGTGAACCATCGTGCCTTGGCCGCTGTTGAAGCAGTATTCGCCACTCGCCGCCGTCTGATCGACCGCGATCCTGGGTTTCGCACGAAGAATTCTAGCGATGGCCAGGATCTCGCCTTTCGCGGTGCCCTCAAGGGCCAGGACGTCGGCGTATTCGCTTTTCACTTTGGCGAATTCGTCTCCCGAGTCCGGTTTGTCGCCGGCGAAGAGACGACAGGTCAGAGCTAACGCGTGTGCAGCAACAACTAGAAAAACGATACAGCGCATAATGATACCTTCTTAGAATGTTTGAGCTGGCCAATTATATTTCGCCGGAATTCTTTCGTCTAACTTCACGCCGACAAAAGTAATTATCCAGAGATTCCTCGACTTCGCTCGGAATGACAGGATTGAGCCAAACAGAAATGCTCGCTCGACTTTGGAGCGCAGGATTTTAGTTTCAGTGGGCGATAGGCATGGCCAACGACGAATTTCCAAAGAACGAAGTAGAAACGCTCTGGGCACCGTGGCGCGTGCAATATTTCGAGAAGGAACCGCGCGACCGCGATTTTCTGGCAACTGCGGGGCGCGCGAGCGATGACGCCGAGCATCTGGTAATCACACGCCGGAAAAATGGGTTCCTGATGATGAACCGGTATCCTTACACGGTTGGACACCTGATGGTCGTGCCGTATCGGAAAGTCGCGGAGCTTTCAGCGCTCGGCGAGAATGAGATCGTTGAGCTCTGGAACTTGGTAGTCCACGCGCAAGCGCTTTTGCGCGCCGCGGTAAAGGCACAGGGATTTAACATCGGTCTGAATCTCGGCGAGTGCGCGGGCGCGGGTGTGCCCGATCACTTGCACATCCACATCGTGCCGCGCTGGACCGGCGACACGAACTTCATGCCGATCATCGGCGGCGGGCGCGTGCTCTCGGACGGTTTGCGCGGCTTGTACGACAAATTGATGGAAGCGCAGACGAGGATGGCTTCGCCTCGTTAAATCGTTAAAGCGTTGAAGAGTAAATCCGATGTAACGAATCACATGTCTTAGAAATGACAGACGGCGTCTGACACAGACGCCCTACAGTTATGAACACCTGGGTTGAAGCGCCCCCGCGGAGAAAAGGTCTGGGCTGTTTCGCACGGGGCTGCCTGATTCTGTTGATATTTGCGATCGTGCTGGCGATTGCTGGTTTTGCCGGGTTGTATTGGGGTCTTCACCGTAACTCGGCATTGTTCTACGGCAGTTATTGGCTGGCCAAAACACGCTCGTTCGCGGAAGCGACAACGCCCGTTCCTGAATTCAACGCTTCCGACCAACAGATTCAACTTGTCCAGGAACGCTGGCAGGATTTCGAACAGAAAACGCGCGCAGGCCAACCAGCGGAGATTGAGTTGAGCACGGATGACATCAATGCGCTGATCGCTACAAGCGAGAACGTCCGCGGGAAAGTATTTGTCTCGATCGACGGAAATCTACTCCGCTTGCAGGTGAGTGTGCCGATCGGAGGATTTCTCGGCAGGCCCGGATATTATTTTAATGGCGATGTGATCATCGAACTAAAGGGCGCGCAGTCACTGGACAACCCGCAGTTCAGCCGCATTACCATCAACGGCGAGCAGGTGCCGACTGATTTCTTAAGTTGGACGTATCGTTCCCGGCAATTGCGCGAGTATCTCACCGATCAGGGGAACGCGTATGAGATCGGTACGATGGAGATACGCGATGGCAAAGTAATCCTGCGCTCACGCATCGGCTAGTTCTGTGGCGGGTGGCGCTGCTTCGTCCAGATTATTGTTCCACAAATAGCGTCGGGTTTCAGCAACGATGACGCCATTGAGCGCGATGAGCGAGATGAGATTTGGAATTGCCATCAGACCGTTTGTGACGTCGGCTAACGACCAGACAGTCGAAAGCGAGAGAACTGAGCCGACCACTACTGCGATTACCCAGAGCCAGCGATAGGGTTTGATCACTTTCGTTCCGAGAAGATATTCGGCGGCTTTTTCGCCGTAGTACGACCATCCAAGAATCGTGGAAAACACAAACGTTAATAAACCCATTGTGAGAATGATTGGGCCCACGATGTGGAATTCGGAGAACGCGGCCTTTGTGAGAGCCGCGCCTTTCAGGCCTTTAGCCCATTCGCCGGAGTTGACCAATACCAGTCCAGTCATCGCGCAGACAACGACCGTGTCCCAGAATGTTCCGGTGGAAGAAACGAGCGCCTGGCGTACGGGGTTTTTTGTCTGTGCCGCGGCGGCAACAATTGGTGCGCTGCCGAGGCCGGATTCATTTGAGAAAAGGCCGCGTGCCACACCGTAGCGGATCGCTTCTTTCATCGTTGCGCCCGCAAAGCCTCCAATCATTGCGTGACCGCTGAAGGCGCTTTCGAAGATGAGCTGTATCGTCGCGGGGATTCCCGAAGCATTCATTATCAGGAGAATAAGGCAGCCGCCGACGTAGAAAATTGCCATGAACGGTACCAGGAATTCGCAGACTTTCGCTATCGACTTGATTCCACCCAGGATCACGAAAGCTGTGAGCACCGCCATCACCACGCCTGTAATCCATGGAGCGATGTGGAATGTTTCGTTTACCATCGTCGAAATGGAGTTTGCCTGGACCATGTTCCCGATGCCGAATGCGGAAATCGTTGTCAGAATGGCGAAGATGACTCCGAGCCATTTCTGTTTCATCCCTCGCTCGAGGACATACATCGGACCTCCGGCCATCCGTCCCCTTTCAGTTTTGATGCGGTATTTCACCGACAGAACTGCTTCGGAATATTTGGTGGCAATGCCGAACACGCCGGTTAGCCACATCCAGAG
>DATDAJ010000264.1:0-3988 GCA_036525475.1 Candidatus Udaeobacter sp. | reverse complement strand
GTCAGGTGCGGCAAACCGTACGGTTGAAATTCAGGCGCGTCACTCATCACAAGATGGATCGGCTTCTCCGAAGACGATGGCAAATAGCTACGCCGTCAACGGCTGATACTACCCCGCGTTCAGAGAACGCGATCCACCTCTAGCGGATGATCCAGAGATTACACGGAATCACATCGCTAACCCAGGCAATATTGCTCGGCAGTCGCTGAACCGTCTCGCGACTTTTCGGAAACGGCACGACAAGCAAGTCGGCCTCCACCGAGCGCACAAAATCCGATGCAGCTAGTCCCGTAGCGCCTCTAATGAAGCGCGTCTCAATTGGAACTTCAGTCGCGCCAGCTGACAAAACAAACTCTTCAAGCGGGTCTTCGTCGCCTTGGTTCGGCTGGTGCGGGGGACCCGCGGTGGCATCGCCGGCAATCGAAGCCCTTGCGTCATCAAACGCAGTAATGATTCCAATCACGTACAGTCGCTCGCATGATTCTGCTTCCGCCAGCATCAGCGTCGTTTTCAACGCCACCAATCCCTGCTGTGAGTGGTCCGCAATGAACACGATCCTGCGCAGCGGTTCCGGTTTTTTTTGCGGATGCGTGAATAGCATCACTGAACAGTTCGCCTCTCGCACCAGGCGACGTGCGACATTGCCCAGAAACGGATGTAACACGATCTCCTTCTCCAGCGCACCGGCCACGAGCACATCGATATTTTCCCTCGCGAGCGCGGCCAGAATAGCCTCCGCTGGTTCGCCCTTCTCATAATGGATCGGCGAATCAGCTGGAAGGTCCAGTTCCGCGAGCACGTCACTAAATTTCTTCGGCGTTTCCTGATCTCGGTTGCCCACGTGGATCAGATGAAGTTCGGCCCCAAACCGGTCCCGGATCCGTTTCGCTTCAGCAAGGACGTGCTTGAATCGGGGCGAAAACGTTGTCGCCACAGCAATGGTCTTGTAAGGCGATGAATCGCGCATCGAAGTTAATGGCAATGTGATGTTTCATCAGGTTTAAGCAACCGCGGCGAATATGACAAATGGCTTCGCCGCCCAGACCGGTCAGTCGCCATTCAGCTTTTCATTTTCCGATTCCTCTGCGAATTTTCGCAAATGCGACGGGCAATTTACCCCGGCAGCTTCGATCCGGTGACCAACGGGCACCTGGATGTGATCGAGCGCGCGCGAAAATTATTCGACGAGGTCGTCGTGGCAGTCGCCCACAATGACGAGAAGCAACCGCTTTTCTCGCTCGAGCAACGCCTGGATTTGCTGCGAGAGACCGCCGGCCAAATCGAGAACGTCCGGATTGCCGAGTTTAGCGGATTATTGGTCGAATTCGCCCGGGCTCAAAACGCGGGAGCCGTGATTAGAGGTTTACGCGCAGTTTCGGATTTTGAATTTGAATTTCAAATGGCGCTCATGAATCGAAATCTGAATGCCGCAGTAGAAACGATATTTCTAATGCCGAAGGAGGAATATACTTATCTCAGCTCACGCATCGTAAAGGAAATCGCCAGGCTCGGGGGAAATATTTCAACTTTTGTTCCGGATTGTGTGGCCAAAGCGCTGAGTGGGAAATTTAGCCAATGAAATTTGGAGGGTTAGCTCATGAAAGTACATCTGAACCAAATCCCGCCCCAAGGTCTGCATCTGAGCGGGGAAGAAGATTGTCCCATCCATGAGTTGGCATCGGAGGAGATTCTGTGCGCTGGCCCTCTGCATTACGACATCGACGTCGGCGTTGCTGACGGCGGGCTGTGGGCTAACGGCTCGTTGTCCCAACCGGTGGAACTGCGTTGCGTATCGTGTCTGGAAAAGTTTGTGCATGAGATTCGAGTGCCCGCGTTCGCCGTGCACACGGCGCTACACGGACCGGAGACGGTTGACCTGACGCCCTCCGTGCGCGAGGACCTTTTGCTGAACTTGCCGGCGCATCCCCACTGCGACAGAGACGGTGATCGGGTTTGTAAGGCCAAACAGCTGAAAACCGAAGAGCAGGATGCGAACCGGGAATCGGATTGGAGCGCGCTGGATAAGCTGAAGCTCAAACGTTGAAGCGTTGAAGCGTTGAAGCGCCCCGATTTACCGCTTTAACGGTTTAACGAATCACGCAGGCGCTGGTTGTAATTCCGATGAATGATGCTTTGGTACGCGCCTGCCATGGGAGTCCCAAAACGCAAAACGTCAAAGATGCGATTGCGCACGCGGAAAGCGGCAAACCGCTGGCACACGTCGCAGCTTAACAAATGTCCGCAGTGCGGGAGTAGCGTGCCATCGCACATCGCCTGCCCATCGTGCGGGTATTACCGCGGGCGACAGGTCCTGACGTTGAAAGGCAAGTAAACTGTAGCCGTCCCCTCTGGGCGACGTATGCTCCAGCTACGCTTCGGGCAGCGAAGCGGCTACAAATTTCGCTTTGCAATCAATCGTTTTACCTCGCAAAGTTTGGCTCTGATGAAGATCGCCCTCGATGCGATGGGCGGTGACTTTGGCCCGCCTAACCTCGTTGCCGGCGCCGTTATGGCGCTGCGCGATTACAAACAGATCAACAAGCTTTATCTGGTGGGAGACTCTGCCAAGGTCGAAAACGAGTTGCGCAAACACCAGTGCAACGATTCACGGATCGAGATTGTGCATTCCACCCAGGTCGTGGATATGAGCGATCGCGCCTGGACCGCCGTTCGGCGAAAGAAAGATTCCTCAATCAGCCGCGCTGTCGATCTCATTAAGCGCGGTGATGCGGACGCAGTAGTAAGCGCCGGACACACAGGCGCAGCCGTTGCCGCGAGCACGATTAAGCTTCGAACATTGCCTGGAATCGATCGGCCGGGAATTGCGGCCGTGCTTCCGACCGAGAAGAATGTCTTCGTTTTGATCGACGCTGGCGCGAATATCGATGCGCGCCCAGAACATCTTCTTCAATATGCGTTTATGGGCTCGGTTTATTCACGGCATGTTCTGCATTACAAGAATCCGACCGTTGGCTTAGTCTCGCTCGGCGACGAGGATGTTAAGGGCACCGAACTGACCAAGGAAGTATTCAAGATGCTGAAACCAAGTTCGCTTAACTTCATTGGCAACATAGAAGGCCGCCATCTCTTTGAAGATCCGGTTGAAGTTGTCGTGTGCGACGGATTCGTTGGCAACGTTATCTTGAAAACGTGCGAATCGATCGCAGTAGCGATGTTTCAATGGCTCAAGCACGAGCTCATGCGCACACGGATGCGAAAAGTCGGCGCATTTCTCGCGAGGAATGCCATTGGAACGATTAAGGAGAAGACGAATTATGAAGAGTACGGCGGCAGTCCGCTTCTCGGGGTAAATGGCATTTGCATAATCGCGCACGGCGCAAGCACGCCGCTGGCAGTTAAGAACGCACTTCGCGTCGCCGGCGAGTCCATTGAACAGCAGGTGAACCCGCATATCGTCGAGGAAATTCGCCGGTATCATGAAACGACAGCCCCGCTCGAACCCGCGCTCTCATAAGACGCTGCGGACAGTCTCAATCGTCGGCACGGGAAGTTACGTGCCTGAGAAAGTTCTGACTAACGAGGATCTCTCACGCATGGTAGACACTAGCGATGAGTGGATCACCACTCGCACCGGCATTAAGGAACGCCGCATGGCCGCAAAGGACGAAAATACGAGCGACATGGCGGCGAAAGCAGCGTTGAACGCCATTGAGCAATCAAAGATTTCGGTCAAGGAAATCGATCTCATTCTTGTGGCGACTGCCACACCCGACATGCTTTTCCCCGCCACAGCCTGCTTCGTCCAGAAAAAGATCGGAGCGAAGAACGCTGCCTGCCTCGACATTTCCGCAGCGTGCGCGGGTTTTATTTTCGGGTTGGAAATTGCGCAGCAATTCATCACATCGCACACATACGAGACCGTTCTCGTGATCGGTGCGGATAAGCTGACCTCAATCACTAACTGGACCGATCGCAATACGTGCGTGTTGTTTGGCGACGGCGCTGGCGCGGCTGTTTTGCGCCATCG
>DATDAJ010000263.1:0-5081 GCA_036525475.1 Candidatus Udaeobacter sp. | reverse complement strand
GGACCGATTCGCAGACTTAACCGGGCGGCGGTACGGTTTGTTCGAATATCACGGCGCGACCGACGCCGAGCGCGTAATCGTTTTGATGGGCTCAGGCTGCGAGGCGGTGCACGAAACCGTCGATTTTCTCAACGCCCAAAACGAGAAAGTGGGCGTCCTGAAGGTGAGACTGTATCGGCCATTGGACGCACAGGCCTTCGTCAAAATGTTGCCCGCGAATGTGCGTCACATCGCTGTTCTCGACCGTACGAAAGAGCCGGGAGCGGGAGGCGAGCCGCTCTATCTCGATTGCGTGAATACGCTTCACGAGCAGGGCCCCGCCAACCTGGAAGTGGTCGGCGGCCGCTACGGCTTGTCGTCGAAGGAATTTACGCCGGCAATGATCAAAGCGGTGTTCGAGAATCTTGCGCAACCGACACCAAAAAATCATTTCACGGTCGGCATCGAGGACGATCTCTCGCACACGAGCCTAGATGTGGATCCGAGTTTCTCGATCGAGCCGGACGATGTTGTGCGCGCGCAGTTCTTCGGGCTTGGATCCGACGGCACCGTGGGCGCGAACAAGGAATCAATCAAAATCATTGGTGAGAACACGGACCACTTCGCGCAAGGCTATTTCGTTTACGATTCGAAGAAGTCCGGCGCGATGACCATCTCGCATCTACGCTTCGGTCCGCGCCCAATTCGTTCGACGTACCTCATCACAAAAGCAAACTTCGTTGCCTGCCATCAGGCATTTCTTCTCGAAACAAGTGACGTTCTGCGAGATCTCGCGCCGGATGGAACGTTCCTGCTGAACTCGTCGCTTGGACCCGACCACGTGTGGGGTCGACTGCCGGAAAATGCGCAGCGCCGGCTGATCGAGCAGCGCGCGAAGTTCTTTGTAATCGACGGCAACAAGGTGGCGCGCGATGCAGGGATGGGCGGCCGCATCAACACGGTGATGCAGACCTGTTTCTTCGCCATCTCCGGCGTCCTGCCCTCACAGCAAGCGATTGAGGCCATCAAAGATTCCATTCGCAAAACGTACGGGAAAAAGGGCGACGAGGTCGTAGAGATGAATCTAAGGGCGGTTGATCAAACGCTCGCGCATTTGTACGAAGTGAAAATTCCGGACGCGGTTGTTCCAATCGCGCCTGGAGGCAACGGAGAACTCAAGCGCGCACCGGAGTTTGTGCGCAATGTGCTGGGCGAAATCATCGCGGGTCGCGGCGATCGCGTCCCGGTGAGCGCGTTGCCTAACGATGGGACGTATCCGACGGGCACAACGCAATTCGAGAAGCGAAATCTCGCGACCGAAGTGCCGGTCTGGGACTCGGCAGTCTGCATCCAGTGCGGCAGGTGCGTGATGGTCTGCCCCCACGGAGTTATTCGGAGCAAAGCGTATGAGCTAGCTGTTCTCCATGGTGCGCCTTCTTCGTTTAAGTCGGCGGAGGCGCGGTTACCGGAGTGGAAAGGGTTGAAATACACGCTGCAAGTCGCAGTGGAAGATTGCACCGGCTGCGGGATCTGCGTGGATGTTTGCCCGGCGCGCAACAAATCCGAAGCGCGATTGAAAGCGATCAACATGCAGCCGCAGTTGCCGCTGCGTGAATCCGAGCGCGCCAATTGGAATTTCTTTCTTTCGATCCCGGAAATGGATCGCCGCCAGATTTCGACTGATCACGTGCGCAAAATGCAGGTGCAACAGCCGTTATTTGAGTTCTCGGGAGCGTGCGCTGGTTGCGGCGAGACGCCGTACATCAAATTGCTCACTCAGCTGTTCGGCGATCGGTTGATCATCGCGAACGCGACCGGATGCTCCTCCATTTACGGCGGCAATTTGCCAACTACGCCCTACACGAAAGATCAAAACGGCCGCGGTCCGGCATGGGCGAATTCACTATTTGAGGACAACGCGGAGTTCGGCCTCGGCTTTCGTGTTTCAGTCGACAAGCAACAGGAGTTTGCCGGGGAGCTGCTCCAGCAGCTGTCACCACAGGTCGGCCGAAATCTTGCCACCGAAATCTTGAATGCGCGACAGCGCGACGAAGCGGACATATTCGACCAACGCGAGCGTGTCACCGAGCTGAAGCGCAAACTCGGCTCGTTAGGCAATCCGATCGCAAAACGCTTGCTCGCCGTGGCCGACACGCTTGTGCGCAAGAGCGTCTGGATCGTCGGGGGTGACGGTTGGGGTTACGACATCGGTTACGGAGGACTCGATCACGTTCTCGCCAGCGGTCGTAATGTGAAGGTGTTGCTGCTCGACACCGAAGTGTATTCCAACACCGGGGGACAATGCTCAAAATCAACGCCGCGCGCTGCCGTCGCGAAGTTCGCCTCCGGCGGGAAGCGCGCACCGAAAAAGGATCTCGGACTGATGGCGATGACTTACGGCACCATCTACGTCGCCTCAGTCGCGATGGGCGCGCGAGACGAGCACACGTTGAAGGCATTTCTCGAAGCGGAGGCATACGACGGACCGGCGCTCATCATCGCTTACAGCCACTGCATTGCGCACGGCATCAATATGACCACGGCCATGCAAAACCAGAAAGCAGCAGTGAACACGGGACAGTGGCTGCTGTACCGTTACAATCCCGAGCGGCTGCCGCTCGGAGAAAATCCACTTCAGCTCGATTCCGCCGCGCCGCGCGTAAAGCTCGCGGATTTCTTCAAACTCGAACAGCGATTCAAGATCCTCGAGAAGAGCGAACCCCGCGCTGCGAGGGACTTGCTCGAGCAGGCGCAGGCAGACGTGAACGCTCGCCGCGCGTTCTACGAATTTCTCGCCACGAGAAAACTCAACACCACACCAAACCAATGAACCTAACGACCAGATATCTCGGCTTTAAGTTACGCACGCCTCTAGTGCCATCGGCTTCGCCGCTGTCGGAAAAGATCGACAACATTAAGCGAATGGAAGACGCCGGCGCTTCGGCAGTCGTGTTCCATTCACTTTTTGAAGAGCAGATTCGCCGCGATCATCATGACTTGGAGTTTTACCTTGAACAGGGCACGGAATCTTACGCGGAATCGCTGAGCTATTTTCCTGTCCGGCCCGAGTTCAAGGTTGGGCCGGAAGCGTACCTGGAGCACATTTCGCAGGCGAAAGCGGCGGTCGATATCCCAATCATCGGTAGCTTAAACGGCAGCACCTTTGGCGGCTGGCTAGGTTACGCGCGGCGGATCGAACAAGCGGGCGCTGATGCCCTGGAGCTGAACATCTACTCCATCCCGAGTGATCCAGACATTCGCGGGGAAGATATCGAAGCCCATTATCTCAGCATTCTCGCCGCGATCAAAGCGGAGGTGAAAATCCCGGTGGCGGTCAAGCTTAGCCCGTTCTTCACGAACTTCGCGCGGTTCGCACGCGAGGCCGACCGGAACGGCGCCAATGGGTTGGTGCTATTCAATCGTTTCTATCAGCCGGATATTGAACTCGAGACGCTGGAAATTTCACCCAACATCCTGCTCAGCACGCCGATGGCAATGCGCTTGCCGATGCGCTGGATCGCGATGCTCTACGGACGCATTGGCGCGAGCCTGGCGGCGACAAGTGGGATCCATCGCGCGACGGACGCGTTAAAAATGTTAATGGCAGGCGCCGACGTGACGATGCTCTGCTCAGTGCTGTTGCGTCGCGGGATCGAACACATTCGGGTGATCGAACGCGAAATGCGCGAATGGATGGAAGAGCACGAATACGAATCAGTGGAGCAACTCAAAGGCAGCATGAGCCAGAAGAATTGTCCCGACCCAAGCGCCTTCGAACGCGCCCAATACATGCGCGCGCTCGAGACCTATCCCGCGGCGGATGTTTAAAACGCCTGCGCAATAACTGCACAGCAAAACGCAATCGCGGTACATCGCTCTGGCTTGCAGCGACTATGATTTTTCCAATAACAACACCCTTAGATCAACGTTGGAGGCATTCCCATGAAACTGGCTACTACTTATCTTGGATTGAAACTGCGGACGCCGTTTGTTCTGTCGGCGTCGCCGCTGTCGGAAAAGCTCGATAACATTAAACGCATGGAGGACGCGGGCGCGGCGGCAGTGGTTTTCCACTCGCTGTTTGAGGAACAGCTTCGTCCGGCAAATCATCCCATGCGCCGCAGTTCCGGGAATGGCGGTGAATTCTCGCGCGACGCGCTGGACGATTATTCCGACGAACCGGATTTCAAAGTCGATCCGGAGGCGTACGTAAATCACATCGCAAAAGCGAAGGAGGCGGTGCGCATCCCGATCATCGGCAGCTTGAATGGGTCCACCTTTGGCGGCTGGCAACGGTATGCCCGACTTATCGAACAAGCCGGAGCCGACGCGTTGGAATTGAACATCTACAATGTGCCGATGGATCCGGAGCGCAGCGCCGATGATATTGAGACGGAATATTTGACGATCGTCACTTCAATCAAAAGCCTGCTGAAAATCCCGGTGGCGGTGAAGCTCAGTCCGTATTTCACGAATCTTTCACAGTTTGCCCGACGCCTCGACGAGCAAGGCGCCAATGCACTTGTGTTGTTCAACCGCTTTTACCAGCCGGACATCGAACTGGAGACGCTCGAGGTCAGTCCGAACGTGCTTCTGAGCACGCCGATGGCGTTGCGTCTGCCGATGCGATGGATTGCATTGTTGTATGGACGAATCGGCGCAAATCTGGCCGCCACGAGCGGGATCCATCACGGCGTCGACGCGCTGAAAATGATCATGGCCGGCGCCGATGTAACGATGCTGTGCTCAGTGCTGTTGCGGCACGGGATCGACCACATCCGTGTCCTTGAGCACGAAATGCGCGAGTGGCTGGAGGAACACGAATACGAATCGATCGAGCAAATCAAAGGCATTATGAGCCAGAAAAGCTGCCCGGACCCAACGGCGTTTGAGCGCGCGCAATACACACGTGCGCTGAAGAGCTATCCGAGGAGTCCGTCCTCGACCGCGGCGTCGTAATGCGCTACATCGCGGCGTGGCCAAAGGGACAAAGGCTGCGGTTTCCGTTTTTTTTGCTGTTGTCCTTTTTGTCCCTGCGAAGGCCGCAGATGAAACGGCCCAGGAATCGCGCTTCGTCACTAATGCGCGCCAGCTAATCTTCG
>DATDAJ010000262.1:0-5572 GCA_036525475.1 Candidatus Udaeobacter sp. | reverse complement strand
GCCATTTTACCGCTTGATTTGGCCTTACGAAACGATGCCGCGTAATCGGCGTAGGTTTGATGATTGTATTCGGGATGTTTCTCAACTTGTTCCAAGTGTGCCTTTAGAGAATCCTCGGCCGTACGCTGAAGATTGACGTCGATCGTGGTGTGAATGCGATAGCCTTCGTTGATTGCGCGATCCCATCCCACGGCTGCGATCACTTGCTGACGGATGTAATCGACGGCGTAAGTCTGGCCTTGAGCGTTTTGCCTGCTGCCGACAGCGATTTTTTCGGCGCGCGCGGCAGCGCATTGTTCACGGCTGATGAATCCATTGTCGCGCATTCGATCGAGGGCGAAGTCGCGTGTTTCGCGCGAATTAGCCCGGTCAGACCATGGGTTTAATCGGTTTGGACTTTTGATCAGGCCTGCAAGTGTGGCGCACTCCGCTAGCGTCATATCGCGTGCAGACTTGCCAAAGTAACCACGCGCGGCTGCTTCCGCTCCATACATGCCGCCACCGAAATAAATCCGGTTCAGATACAACTCGAGAATCTTCTGTTTGCTAAAATTGTCTTCGATGCGCTTGGCCAGAAAAATCTCCAGCAGCTTCCGGCGGTATGTTCTTTCTTTGAGCGAGAAACTGTTGCGCGCCAGCTGTTGTGTAATGGTGCTGCCGCCCTGGCGCACATGGCCGGCCGTCAGATTTTTGAGCGCTGCGCGAACGATGCCGAACAAATCGTAGCCGTGGTGCTCGTAAAATTTTGCGTCTTCGACTGCAATGACGGCGTTGATCAGATCGGGCGCCAACTTCTCGTAAGGGACTGTCTCGCGGTTTTCGACGTAGATTTGGCCAAAGATCTTCCCGTTGCGATCGAGAATCACACTGGCCGATTCCATTTGCTCGAGCTTGCTCAAGTCGAAAGAGTTGGCCTGCGTTTGTAGATCGACGACGACGCTGGAAAAGAAAACTGTCATAAACAAGGCCATCACGGCCACAATCGCGACGGGGATATAAAACCATGGCCTCAAATACCACGGCGGCCGAAAGCGATAGCCCGGCGGCGGTCTGAGGTATGTTTTGGTCGGTTTCAAGCAGGCAAACGACTCGGTAGCGAAGGTAGGCGCCAAACGCCCAAGGCTCAACGTTCAGTTTCCAAGCGGGGGCGCAAGTTGAATATTGCAAATTGAGGAATTGGACGTTGAGCGTTCAGCGTTCGACGTTCTCCAATTGAACACGCCGCTGGTTGAATCGATCCGTGAAACGATCCGCGCACAAGGTCCGCAATCGTTCGCCTGGTTCATGCAGAAGGCCCTCTATCATCCGGAGCACGGTTATTATTCGTCAGGCCGCTGCGCGATAGGCCGGAAAGGAGATTATTTCACGAACGTGAGCGTGGGGGCGCTCTTTGGGCAATTACTGGCCTTGCAGTTCTCCGAAATCTGGGAACGCCTCGGCAAGGTAAATGATTTCGTCATTGTCGAGCAGGGGGCACACGATGGGCAGTTCGCGCTGGATGTTCTGGAGTTCGCGCAAAAGCGCCTACCAGAATTCTTCGAGGCATTGGTCTACCGAATACTCGAGCCATTTCCAATTTTGGAAGAGCAGCAACGCCGGAGCCTCGAGGCGTTTGGGGAAAAGGTGAAGTGGCCAGACTCGGCGGAACCATTCATTGGCGTCCATTTTTCCAACGAACTGCTGGACGCAATGCCGATGCGCTTGATCAGTAATGGAACGGAAAAATTGGTAGGTCTCGACGGCGACGAATTTGTATTCGTCGAGCGGCAGGTTGATAAGGCGGTTCTTAATGAATCCGCGCTCGACTGGATGGACGAAATCGCGGCGACTCTGCAGCGTGGCTACGTGATTGCAATCGATTACGGCTGCACGGACGAGGATTTTCGTAGAAGCGTTCAAGTCCGCGCCCAACATCGAAATCTCCATTCGCCGTTCGATTCAATCGGAGAGGCGGATATTACGATGTCTGTAGATTGGAGAAGCATTGTCGAACGTGCGCGGGCAAACGGATTGCGCGTCGCCGGATTTACCGATCAACATCATTTTCTAACGGGAATCCTCGCCCAGTTCGGTAGGGGCGGTTCACCTGAACCGCCCGCGGGCGATTGGGGTCAATCGCCCCTACCTGATTCGCGCAAGGCGAAGCGCGAATTGCACACGCTGCTTCATCCGGAAATGCTGGGCCGCGCTTTCCAAGTGCTCGCGCTTGCGAAAAGCGTCGATCCGGAAACGAATCCGCTGGCGGGTTTTAAATTCGTGGCCGAATCGCGCTCTTCGCTAAGGCTCACGGATTCGGTTCAGTAACCGACCGTGACGGTGCCGCGGCCCACACGCACTGCGGGCGTGCCAGTCTGGTTGCACTCGCGATTCTTTTTTGAAGAAGCTGTTTCATGGCCCAGCTCGGCGGAGCCGACCCGCAGTTCTCCTCTTACATCAAACTGACAAATTGCGTTGCTCAAAGGCCGGCATTCAGCGGATAGTAATGCAGCAAATCATCGCGCCAACCGCCCTCTCCCTTGCCGATGTGCTTAAAGCTGTTCACGATCTCGATGCGGTTAATCCATTTGGCCATTTTGTACCCCAGTTGATTCTCCACACGCAATCGCAGCGGCGCTCCGTGAGGAATCGGTAGCGGTTGGCCGTTCATTTCATATGCGAGAATGGTCTGCGGCTGGATCCCGAGTTCCAAATCGATTACTTCGTAGTAATATCCGTGACCTGGTCTCTCCCATTTCTCATCCAAAGAGTGGAAAACGAGAAACCGCGCATTCGGCAGCGGCTCGCACATGTCTATAATCGAGGAAACCGAGACGCCCGCCCACTGCGCAAAGTAGCTCCAACCTTGGATGCAGCAGTGCAACGTGGTTTGTGTCTGGCGCCGCATTTGATGCAGATCATTGAGCGAGAGACTTAAATTTTTTTCTACCAAACCGCCTACTTCGAGCCGCCAGTCCGTGAAATTGGCCGCGGCCAGGCGCTCATACACTTCGTTGCGCGGCGGTTTTCCATTGATACGCGCATACGCAGAAACGCGCAGATACTCTTGCCGCGAATCCCAAGGACGAAAAAGAAGCCGCCGCAAAGGATCAATGCCGATTTCCAGCAAGCGCTTTGCTTGCGAGGGCGAGACCAACGAATACCTCGTTCCCCAAATATGGAAGACGATCACGGCAGCAATCGCCAATAGCCCGATGATCGTGGCGAGCGCGTAAGACGAGGCTTCGTCTCCGAGAACGATTTTCGTCATCTCACGGGCAAAACCATGTGCAAACACCAAGCTGACATGAACGAGGATGAAACCACTAAAGACGATCAGTCCGATGAAGTGGAGACTTCGTGCCGCTTGCCGGCCGCCTAATATTCTGGGAAACCAAGGGAACCGCGCACCCAGCGCCGGCGACATCATCATTCCTGTAACAATTTGAAGCGGCGACAGGATGAAAATAATGAAACAGTAGGTGAGTTGTTGAATCGCATTGAACGGATTTCCCTCAGGAGGCAGTCGAAAATAGAAGTAGGCCACGATAGCCTGCCACGCCGCCGGGAAGACGTCGCACGACGTTGGCAGAAGACGTCGCCACTGAGGTGTCGCGAAGAGCAGGACGACGTAAGTCAAACCAGCCAGCAGCCAGCCGTTCACGGCCCAGAAGTGCCAATGACGACCCAGGCCAAGGTTGTTCTCTCCCGGCAAAGCGGTCCATGAAGAAATCGGCTCAACTTCCTCCTCTGACGTCCAGAGCTGGTCCTTTGGCAGTCGTTTTTTCGTGAAGCGGAACCATTCGCTTCCTGGCAAAGAGTCGTCGCGCCAATAAAACTTCGGATGCGCACCGATGATCTCGATTCCGCTGCGAATGAGTAACGTGATGAAGAGAAAGTTGAAGAAGTGGGTCAATCGGACCCACAACGGAAATCCGAGTTGGAGCGTATCGTCCATAACGCGAATCGTCGGCGTGTGATTCTGTATTTATCGCACATGCTGGCTTTGCCGGATGGCGTTTACGAGATGCAGGGCGCCGGACCCGAAGCACCGCGCGCCGAGACGAACCGCTACCCACAGAAGTTTCGGATTACTATTGTGGAGTTCCTGGTTGCGTGATTGGCTCTTTCCCAGGAAAAACACAATGCCGCTTTTCCAATCAAATTAGATCGAGCACCTCTGATTGCAGCATGTTCATTGCAGTTTCGAAATCAACGCACAACACGATTAACAGATTTCCCGTATTGTGTCTCTTTTGCGGTGTTGATATCATCGATGTGGCGGACGCCAGGTGAACTCAGTCGCCCGCCATCGAACATCCAACCGTAATTACCCGCACGATGACTTCTTGATGTTTTCCTTCTTTTCCAAATGGCCGTTGATGCGGCAGATTCGCAAACGCAAGGACGGCACTGGTCTTGAATCAATGTCGGAAAAAACGCGCGCGATGCACGCGCGCATCGATGGCGCGAACGTCGCGCGATCCATTTGTCCCTACTGTGGCGTTGGCTGCGGCCAATTGATTTATCACAAAGACGGAAAACTAATTTCAATTGAGGGCGATCCGGAGTCGCCGATCAGCCAGGGGAATCTTTGTCCGAAAGGCGCGGCATCCTATCAGTTGCTAACGCATTCGCGGCGCGAAACGAAAGTGAAACACCGCGCACCGCGATCAAAAGAGTGGACAGAAATTCCACTCGACCGCGCAATGGACATGGTTGCCGACCGCGTGTGGGAATCGCGCAAGCGCACATTTGTGCACGAGCAAGACGGCGTTTCTATCAATCACACGACGGCGGTATGTCATCTCGGCGGCGCCACACTGGATAACGAGGAAAATTATCTCATTAAAAAGCTTTTCACCGGAGGCCTGGGCATGGTCTGTGTGTCCAACCAGGCCCGGATATGACATAGCAGCACGGTGCCCGGTCTGGGCACCTCCTTCGGCCGGGGCGGAGCTACAACCGCGCAACAGGATCTGGCTAACGCAGATTGCATTCTGATCGAAGGTTCTTCGATGGCCGAAGCCCACCCGGTCGGTTTTCGCTGGGTGATGAAAGCGAAGGAACGGGGCGCCACGATCATCCATGTCGATCCACGTTTCTCGCGCACGAGCGCGCTGGCCGACATCTGGGTGCCGATCCGCGCCGGCAGCGATATCGCGTTCCTTGGCGGACTCGTCAGACACATCATCGAGAACGAGCTGTTCTTCGGTGAGTACGTCGTCAGCTATACAAATGCTTCCTGCATTTTGCGCGACGATTATCAAGATCCGGAAGACAAAGCGGATGGTTTTTTCTCCGGTTGGAATGAAGGCGAACGCAATTACTCGATGCAAAGCTGGCTATATAAGGGCGAAGGCCTCAGCTTTCCCGAGCGGGATTTCACTTTACGAGATCCACAATGTGTCTTCCAAAAACTGAAACGCCATTTCGCGCGCTACACGCCGGAGATGGTGGAGCGCGCCTGCGGCGTGCCGGCGGCGGAGTTCCTGCGCGTCGCCGAGGCCGTCTGCAGCGCCTCGGGCCCCGAGCGCACCGGCGCCATCTGCTACGCCGGGGGGTGGACGCAGCACTCGGTGGGCGTGCAGAGCAT
>DATDAJ010000261.1:0-3214 GCA_036525475.1 Candidatus Udaeobacter sp. | reverse complement strand
CTGAAATCCAAATCGCCAGCTGCATGGGATCGAGGCACTGAATTTGTGATTCAGCCTTTGGAGCAATATCGCGTTCGTCCATTTCAACCGACTCCGGTTGCAAGTCAGTTTTGGTCGCTTCCAAGCAGCGCCATCGAGCGTCGCGGAATAGCCAGAACCGTTCGCTCGGCAGTTCCCCGCGGGCAGCCCGCATCGCAGCCTCACGCAACGTCGCGTGAAAAACTTCCTGTGCTTTCCTCGAGTCGCCAAGCATCAGGAAACAAAAGCGATAAAGCTGTGGCAGATTTTGTTTTCGTTCCGGCACGCCAGATGGTCCCCGAAAAACTTCGCGCACTCTACGTGACTGCGATGACGCAGGCAATCCTGCGTGCGCAAATTTGATGCGCAGACAAAATTGTCTGTGTCACGAGCTTCGCAGACATTTCAAACGCCGCGCCACTTCCTCGGCGTTTTCTCTGCTGTTGAACGCGGAGATGCGAAAGTAACCTTCACCTTGTGCGCCGAAACCCGCGCCGGGTGTGATGACGACGTTCAGCTCGCGCAGCATCCGGTCGAACAGTTGCCAGCTTGTCAGGCCGTCCGGTGTTTTCACCCAGATGTAAGGCGCGTTGACTCCTCCGAAAGCCTCCAGGCCAGCATCAGCCGCAGCGTCACGAAGAATTTTGGCATTGCCCATGTAATGATCGATCAGCTCACGAACCTGTTTACGGCCGTCACCGGAATACAAAGCTTCAGCGCCGCGTTGCACCGGGTAAGCGACACTGTTCGATTTCGTGCTCCAACGACGCTGCCAAAGCGGGTGCAGTGGGAGCCGACGACCGTCGGTCGTCCGCGCGAGCACCGATTTCGGCATCACGGTAAATCCACAGCGCACACCGGTGAAGCCGCCGTTCTTCGAAAAGCTGCGCAACTCAATCGCGCACGTGAGCGCACCCGGGATCTCGAAAATAGAATGCGGAATTTCAGGATCGGAAATGTACGCCTCATATGCCGCATCGAAGAGCAAGAGCGCATTATGTTCGTGGGCATAATTGACCCAGCTTGCGAGCTGCGCGCGCGATGCGACTGCACCAGTTGGATTGTTTGGAAAACAAAGATAGACGAGATCGACGTGCTCCTTAGGGGGTTCGGGCACGAAATTGTTTTCCGCCGTGCAGGCCAAATAATAAATGCCCTCGTAGCTGCCATCCTTTCGGGCCCGGCCCGTGTGCCCCACCATCACGTTTGTGTCCACGTACACCGGATAGACTGGATCGGGGACAGCGACCTTGTTTTGATCGCCGAGAATATCGAGCACGTAACCGCAATCGTTTTTTGATCCGTCAGAAACGAAAATTTCGTCGGCAGCAATCTGAATATTTCGATCACGGTAGTCGCGTTGCGCGATGGTTGATCTGAGAAACTCGTAGCCCTGTTCTGGACCATAGCCGCGAAAACTTTCGCGGTGTCCCAGCTCATCGATCGCGCGCTTCATTGCTTCGATAGCTGCGGCAGGAAGCGGCTCGGTAACATCACCGATCCCGCAGCGGATCAATCGCTTGGCACCTTCGGGATGGGCTTCGCAGAATTCGCGCACGCGGCGCGCCACCTCTGGAAAGAGATAGCCGGCCTGAAGCTTAAGATAATTTTCGTTTAAGTAAGCCACGTCTATTCCTGGTAGCGCACGCTTGTAGCGTGCTGGCGAATGCATTTTGCGTTCGCGAACTTTCTTCTGGATTCTCGTCATTCCTGATACCCGAATCCAAAGAAAAGTTTGTGAAGGCAAAATGCCTTCACCAGCACGCAGGAATGCGTGCGCTCCCCAGATCGCCGATTCCGCAGCTACGAGTAGTTCTTCGCGATCGCGTCCCAGTTAACGGCATTCCACCATGCCTTGAGGTAATCGGCCCGGCGGTTTTGATACTTCAAGTAATACGCATGCTCCCACACATCGACGCCGAGAATCGGCGTATTGCCGTCCATCAGAGGGCTGTCTTGATTTGGCGTGGAGACAATTTCGAGCCCTCCATTCTTGTTCTTGATCAGCCATGCCCAGCCACTGCCGAAACGGCCTACCCCGGCAGTGCTGAGTTTTTCTTTAAACTGATCGAAGCTGCCAAACGCGGATTTGATGTCATCGGCGAGTTTGTCTTTAGGTTCACCGCCGGCGTTCGGCCCCATGATCTTCCAAAAGAACGAGTGATTGGCGTGACCACCGCCATTGTTGCGCACGACTGTGCGAATATTTTCCGGGACAGCATTGAGGTCACTGATCAGGTCTTCCACAGTTTTCTTCTCCAGATCGGTGCCCTTGATCGCCTTGTTTACGTTGTCGATGTAAGCCTGGTGATGCTTGGTGTGGTGAATTTCCATTGTGCGCGCATCGATGTGCGGCTCCAAGGCATCATATGCATAGGGTAATTTGGGTAGTTCGTAAGCCATAATCGTTACTGTTAGATCGAATTACGCCGAACGATAGGTCTTATTTTCGGCCGGAACCGACGGCCCATCGCTGCCGTTGCCGTCTAACGGTCGCAGCGATAAAACCCTGAGTGATACCCCACCCCGCTGCAATGATTCACATATGTCCCGAGAGCTAAGAGCGGGAAATTCTGGCGATACATATCGTACTTCAAATAGAACGTGCGCGGGAAACCGGTGCCGGTGATTTCATCTTCATCCCATGAGCCGTCCGGCTTTTGCGAGCGAAGAAGGTAACGCAAGCCACGCTGAACGCTCGGCCGATCCAGGTCGCCGCAGGCGCAGATGCCCATAATCGCCCAGGCGGTTTGCGACGCAGTGCTTGGGCCAATTCCTTTGGTGGATGGATTTTCGTACGTGCCACAGGTTTCACCCCAGCCGCCGTCGTTGTTTTGGCAGCTCTCGAGCCAATCGCGTCCGCGCAAAATCCAGTCCTGAGTCATATCTTCGCCGATTGCCCGCAGGCCACGCAGCACCTGCCAGGTACCGTAGATGTAATTCACTCCCCAGCGTCCGTACCACGAACCATCGTCATCCTGAGTGGCGACTAAATATTCGATTGCGTCGCGAACGCATTTCGCATTGCGATCGAAACCGATGTAACCGAGCAACTCGAGCGTGCGTGCAGTCAAATCGCTGCAGGTGGGATCGAGTATCGCGTTGTGATCCGCAAATGGCATGTCCTCCAGCCATTCTGTCGTGACATCCTTATCGAAGGCAGCCCAGCCGCCGTCGCGACATTGGAAACTCAGCT
>DATDAJ010000260.1:0-3010 GCA_036525475.1 Candidatus Udaeobacter sp. | reverse complement strand
GCCATTTTCGCGAACGATTCGCCCGAGATGTTGGACCGCCGCGGCAGTAGCAGATCTGCGGATGGCTTCAGGTGAATGGCGCGATGTGAGTTCGCAATAGCGCCGCGCGACTTCACCCACGCGCAACGTAAGGAACGCGTTCGCGGCGCCGTTTGAAACGCATTTCACCAGGAGCGCTGAGATGCCACTCAATCCTGGAATTCCGCTTTTCAATGCAGGAACCACCGACACCGCAAGCGGTGCGACCATTTCTCCGAGGTCCAGCGATTCGAGGCTGCTGGCGACGAAAGCTGTTCCGCCAACATTCAGATACAACCGCAGCAATTCGCGAGGCGAAGGCCGCTGCACGTAAATGCGTGCTATGCGGCCGACCATTTGAATTTGTGTGAACAGCACGATGAGGCCGTCGAGCCGGCCATTTTGCATTAACGCGGTGCTGAGAAAAACTGTGCTCGCCGTTCTGCGCACAACCACGTCCGCTTCCTTGGACAGGTGCGCGATGGCTGCCTCAACGTCCGCGTTTGTGCTCAGTGACAACTCGCGAGTCCGGGGATTATTCGCCAGCCGCGAACGCAACGTCTGCAAATAAGCCTCGTGCTTGGGCCCGGACGTTTCCTTTGGCGGCACGAGTGCTGGCGGCAACTGCGCGTAAGCGATCACGCAATAGAGCGCAAGAAATCCCGCTGCCAGACAAAGTCCCCAGAACACAAACGTACCAGCGACCGGGTGAATCCTGTCAGCTAGCGAGATCAAGCTCGTCGCACCGGCGACGATCAGCGACACCATTGAAACCACGCCTAGAGCGAAGAGCACCAGGATGATTCTCCTTAGACCCGAATTTTGATCTGCTGCATGTGCACTCATTTGTCGGTATAACTCTCCACCGAGTTTGGGCGGCTGCAATTGGCTTCTTGGGGGCGACGCTAATCAGGCAATCAGGAACTGTAGGGCGTCTCTGCGAGACGCCAGGCGTTTGGCACAAACGCCCTACAACATTAATCTGTGCCAATCTGTGGATGAAAAAATCTAATCGCATGTCCATGAGAAATACATTTGTCGTAATTTCTTCCGCCGGCCCGAAGCGTGATCTGTCAAAGGGCACGCGAGAGCAGCCGCTTTGGGACGAGCACGCCGCATTTATCGATCAACTCGTCGCCGAGGGTTTTATTTTGATGGGTGGACCTTTGGTCGATGAAAACGGCGCGATGCTGATCGTCAATGCCGACGACGAGAATGAAGTGCGAGAGAAATTAAAAAGCGATCCGTGGATGAAACATGGCGTTCTCAAGCTGGAGAGTGTCAAGCGCTGGCAAATCTTCATCGATGTCCGGAAGTAGGTAACGTTCGGCGTGCTGACAGCGCGCGGGAAAAGATTTTCCAGTTCGCACTGAAGCCGATCGCGCGCGAACGTGACGTCATGCAATTCGCTCGATCAACGCTCTGTTTTTTGATCTTAACCGCTCTCGGAGTTGTGTCTGTCTGCATAACGCGGGCTGACGAAAAGCCAAAGATGCGAGCGGTGGTAGCCCACGAATACGGCGCGCCCGATGTGCTCAAGATTGAACAGGTGCAACGACCAGAACCGAACGACGACGAAGCGCTCGTGCGCGTGATCGCCAGCAGCGTCAATCCAGCCGATCCGCTCACGCTCAGCGGAAAATATGCGAAGGAATTTGGCACGCACTTGCCGCTGATCCCGGGCTACGACATCGCTGGCGTCGTGGAAAAAACAGGCGCCAACGTCACCAAGCTCAAAGTCGGCGACGCGGTTTACGGTTATCCAACTTTCGGCGGTGGGTGGGCGGATTACGTGACCGTGAAAGAGTGGGAAGTCGCTGCAAAACCGAAGTCACTCAACTTTGTGGAAGCCTCGGCGGTTCCAATGGGTGCGTTGACTGCATGGCAGGCCTTGGTGGATGTAGCGAAACTCCAGCCTGGGCAAACAATCCTCATTCACGGGGGCTCTGGCGGAGTCGGTAGTTTTGCGGTGCAGATCGCAAAAGCGCGCGGTGCGCACGTCATTGCCACTGCCTCGACAGCAAATCAGGACCTTCTCAAGCAGCTCGGCGCAGACGTGGCGATTGATTACACCAAAACAAAGTTTGAAGATACCGCCAAAGATGTGGACGCCGTGCTCGATCCGGTGGGCAAAGACACGCTCGCGCGTTCGTACGGCGTGGTAAAGAAGGGCGGCATCGTTATGTCGCTGGTCGCGCGACCTGATCCGGCCGAGCTTCAAAAACATGGAATCCGCGGCGCGGGTATCTCGGCTCATCCCAATGCCGACGATCTCACTGAGATCGCGCAACTAATCGATACAGGGAAAATCAAACCACCAGTGACCGAAGTTCGTCCGCTGACTGATGCAGTGAAGGCGCAGCAACAAGCCGCGACTCATCACACGCGCGGAAAAGTTGTGCTCCGGATCGCAGACGAGCCAAAAGGATAATCGCCCGTTTTTGAGTGGCTGCTTTGTTACGCCCGAACCCCTACAACGCTCCGTGGAGAACTTTTTCGTCTATCGCCAGATAATCAGTGCGCGGCGGACTGAAGGTATCTAGCACGCGCGTCGCCGAAAGCGTCTCCACACCATGGGGAACATTGCTCGCGAGATAAAAAGAATCGCCGGTTGACAGCTCATGTGGCACGCCCTCGACGATCAGCCGCATTTTTCCTTCGAGAATGTGAACGATCTGCTCCTGCGGGTGCGAGTGCGCAGGCATCTGACTCCCAGCCGCTAGCGTGGCGAGCATCTGATACATCGTGTTGCCGTGTGCGACGGTCCGGCGCGCGATTCCGGGACAAATTTCAATCGTCGGACTTTCTCGTTTCATGTCCAGAATTCTACGCGAGAAGCATTAGCGGCGCGAATCTTCCGGGGAGAGCACGCGCCACGCCGAAACGAACTTATTATCTTGTTTTCCTGATTCGTTCGCACTTGTCACCCGTCACCGAATTCTGGCAACATGCCGCCATGAAAACCTTTACGTCATTAATCACAATTCTGTTC
>DATDAJ010000259.1:0-2986 GCA_036525475.1 Candidatus Udaeobacter sp. | reverse complement strand
GCTAACGCGCTAATCTCGCGAAGCGATTTGTCTTGCGCCGCGCGAATGACTGGTGTCAGCAGTCCGTCTTCGATCGCAACCGCGACGCCGAGATCGACGTCCGCGTACTGCACAATTGCGTCGTTGTCGAACGAGCCATTCACGCGCGGCACCTTCACCGCAGCCATCACTGCGGCTTTCAAAACAAAATCGTTCACCGTGATCTTCGCGGCATCCGCGCCTTCGCCAGCAGATTTCAATTCCTCACGCGATTCCATCAGCGGTCCCGCATTGATGTCGATCGTGAGATAGAAGTGTGGAACCGGGCCGAGACTCTCGACAAGCCGTTGCGCAATTATTTTGCGCATTCCGGAAAGTTGAATGCGCGCAGTTTCGCCAGACTTAACAGGAGCGCTTTTCGTTGCAGTTTTTGCGCCGCCGCGGTCAATGCCCGCGCCTACAGATTTCGCCGCACCGCGAACGTCGGTTTCTGTCACACGCCCGTCAGGTCCTGTTCCTTTCACCGTGGAAAGATCCACGCCAAGCTCCGCTGCGACTCGTCGCGCAACAGGCGACGCTTTCACGCGGGTTTCTTCGGATTTCTGTTCTCTCGTCTGAGGCTTTTGTTGTGTCGTCTCAGCTCGGGCGGCTGACACAGCCGTCCCTACATCCTTTTCCTGCGGCGGCGCAGTTTCTTTGTCTGCGGCCTCTACCGGCGCGGGTTTCTCCGTTTCCGCTTGCGGCTTCTTTTCTGACACGCCTTCTGTCTTTTTTTTCTGTGTTGGCGCTTCCTGTTTCGGTGCTTCCTCGCCTTCTCCGCGGATGAACGCGATTTTATCGCCGATGTTCACCTTGCCGCCTTCCTGGACATAAATTTCGGTGAGCGTCCCGTCCTCGGGTGACTCCCATTCCATGGTCGCCTTGTCGGTCTCGATCTCGGCGAGCACTTCGCCGGCCGAGACCTGGTCGCCCTTCTTTTTCTTCCACGCGACAAGCGTGCCTTCGGTCATCGTGTCGCTCAGTTTCGGCATTTGGATTTCAGGCATGGTTAAGAAGTTAAACGGTTACAAGAGTTACATCGTTACAACGAGCCCGCTTTGACCGTGTAACTTCCGTATCTCTTTAATTGATTCACGCGTAGCAAACCTGTTTCACGGCGGCGACGAGTTTCTCGGCGTTCGGCAGGACAGCGTGCTCCAAGTCTTCATTATAAGGCATCGGAATGTCTTCCTGTGATACGCGTAGAATCGGCGCATCCAGCTCATCGAAAATATTCTTTTGAATCCGGTAGCAAATTTCTGCGCCGACACCGCAGAACGGATGGTCCTGTTCAACAATCACCACGTGATGCGTTTTCGCGACAGAATCGAAAATCGCCTTCTCGTCGAGCGGTTTAATCGAGCGCAGATCAACGATCTCGGCGGAACTATCTTCCTCTTCGAGTTGCGCCGCGACTTTCAGCGCGATCGGAACAGTCTGCGAGTAACAGACGACGGTGACGTCGCTGCCCTCGCGTTTCACCTCCGCCTTTCCCAATGGGATAAGCAGTTCTTCATCGGGCGGCTCGACCATTCCCTTTGAGCTGTAAAGCAGTTCCGCTTCGAGGACCAACACCGGGTTGTCGTCGCGCACCGCAGTCTTCAACAAGCCCTTGGCATCGCGCGGCGTCGCTGGTGTGCAAACTTTCAGCCCGGGAACACTGGCATAGAAATTTTCTGTGGCGTGCGAGTGCGTCGCTCCAAGCTGATGCGCCGGGCCGTTGGGTCCACGAAACGTAATCGGGATATTGAATTGGCCGCCTGACATCATGAACATGTTTGGCGCGTTGTTCACCACCTGGTCGAAAGCCACCAGTGAAAAGCTGAACGTCATGAACTCAATAATTGGTCGCAGCCCGACCATCGCTGCGCCAATGCCCAAACCGGCGAATCCGTTCTCGCTGATCGGGGTATCGATGATGCGTCTTGGTCCAAAGCGCTCCAGCAACCCGGCACTCACTTTGTACGCTCCCTGATATTCGGCCACTTCCTCTCCCATCAGGAAAACGTTTGGATCACGCTCGAGCTCTTCAGCGAGCGCTTCATTCAACGCCTGACGATACGTGATTTCTCTCACGACTCAGCTCCGTTGAAATACACATAATCGTGAAGTTTCTCGACCGGTAGTTCCGGACTTTCTTCGGCGAACTTTACTGCTGCCAGCACTGCTTCCTTAGCGCGCTTGTCGAGCTGATCAAACTGTTCGTTAGTCAATTTTCCCTCGCGCGTAAGCTGCGCACGCAGACGAATGATCGGATCATCAAGGCGATACTTCTCCAGTTCGTCCTTGGTTCGGTAACTTGCGGGATCCGACATGGAATGGCCACGATAACGATACGTGCGTACTTCCAGAAACGCCGGATGCGATTCTTTCCGGATCGAATCGGCAACCTCGGCGACTTTGTCGCGGACTTCGCGGAAGTTCATTCCATCGACGATCTCACCGGGGATGTCGTAACCCTCCGCCCGATCCACGATCTGCTTGAGCGATGTTGATCGTTTCACCGACGTGCCCATGGCGAAGAGATTGTTTTCACAAATGAAAATGATCGGCAGCCTGTACAGGGCAGCGAGATTCAACGCTTCGTGGAACGACCCCTGATTGATCGCGCCGTCGCCGAAGAAGCAAAGCGTGACGCGATCCTCGCCCCGGTATTTGATGGCAAAGGCCAACCCAACCCCCAGCGGTACATGCGCGGCTACAATCGCGTGGCCGCCATACATGTTGTGTCGCTTGTCAAAAAAATGCATCGACCCGCCGAGTCCACGCGAGCAGCCGGTCTCTTTTCCAAAAAGCTCCGCCATGCATGCATTCGCGCTCGTGCCTCGGGCCAAGGCATGCCCGTGATCACGGTAAGCGGTGATTACGTAATCATCCGGCCGCACGGCAGCGATCGCGCCAACCACCACAGCTTCCTGACCGATGTAAAGGTGACAAAAGCCGCCAATCTTCTGCGCTTGATACTGCT
>DATDAJ010000258.1:0-4130 GCA_036525475.1 Candidatus Udaeobacter sp. | reverse complement strand
TCGACAAGGCAAGGCTGCATCGCAAAGGCTTGCTGGACGGTTACAACTATAGAACCGTCGGTTTCGACAAGCACTTGCTCGCGTTTCTCAAAATCGACGGAGAAGCGTTCGAAGACGTCGCCAACAAGCTGAATGACGACCAGGCAATTCTTGCTTGGGTGCAGAAAAATGGAGAGCAACATTCGCCCGAAGGCATCGAACAATGGAACGAGGCTATGATTTCGCGCCATCCCGATACGGCCGCAAAAAAGGCGCGTTTTCTGCATTTTCTCAAAGAAGCCGGCGGCGACGGACGTAAAGATATTCGGACGTATTTCGATCTGATTGAGTTCGATGAAGGACGACTGAAATAAAGGCGTGATTCGTTAAACCGTTACATCGGGGTGAAACGATTCGACCATTGACGATTTAACGCTTCAACGCGGCGCTCGCAGAATTTTGTTGGCGTTCTCGAGCGTTTCTTTGCTTCCGATGTCGAGCCATCGGCCTTTGATCTCGAACGTCTTCACCGGTTTTCGGGTGTAGAGCCACTGCACAAAACGGCCGGGCTGATCCGCATTGTTCCCTGCAGCCAGATATGTTCTCAAAAGCGAGAGAACCGCAGGCGAATAATAATATAGGGCAATCGCGGCGAGTGTTCCCTGGGGCTTTTGCGGTTTTTCCTCAAACCGGGTCATGATTCCTTCGGCATCAACGGTCACGTTCCCGTACTTCTTGATCGCTTCAGTGTCGCCAACATCGTAAACCGCAACGGTCACTTCGGTGTTACTCGCGGTCGCTACGAAATCTGCCAGCGAATCGGTAAACAAATTGTCGCCGGCGGCGACTAACAAGCTGGTCTGGGAAAGGTTCTCCTGCGTGACGACAAAATTAATGTCTCCAATTGCGCCCAGCTTGTCGCCATCGCCCGTGGAACCGTCATTAACAATCCTGAAATTAAATTCTGGTTGGCGCTTTTGATAGCTCTGACTCCACGCCTGGAAGTCCGCCGCGAATTTGTCGTTGGTCACGACGTAAATCGTTTCCAAATCGGGAATGCCCGCGAGATTGTCCACCAGCCATTCGATGATTGGTTTACCGCCGACTACGAGCAGCGGTTTCGCTTTGTTCAGCGTCAGTGGGTAAAGACGCGTTGCGTATCCCGCAGCGAGAATCAGAACGTTCATGAGATCAAAAGAGTTCGCAGCAAAGCAGAAAAACGCTCGTGTTTTCTCTACGGTTTTGTCGACCCGCGCAGAATAGCATCTTTCAAATGCTGCTGAATGATCCGAATCCGCTGCGAATCGGTGATCTTGGCATGGCTGGACCCGTCCACCACGTACAGTGTGTCGATCGCCGCGCCAGCCTGGGTGTTAATTCGAGAAAGCGGTACCAAGACATTTTCGCGATCGAGGCAGCTGAGGACATCGTAAAGCAGACCGATGCGGTCCGGGGCTTGAAACTCAACGAGCGTGTAAGTGGGATGCGTCTTGTTGTCGATCGTGATGCGAGTGGGAAATTCAATTCCCGTTGCAGCGCGACGGCTCGAGCGCTTCGCTTTTTCGATGGATGGGACGAAGTCGAAGCTCTCGTGCTCGAAAGCTTGACGCAGTGTTTGCTCGACAAGGTCAAAATCGCGCCGATTGGAAACGGGCTGCGCTTTGGTGTCGCACACGCGGAAAACGCCTAGCACTGTGTTATCGCCGCGCGGGAAAACATCGGCGCTTAAAATGTTCAACGGCACGACGGAAACTGAGCCCGCGATTTTTGCCAGGAGCCGTTCGCGGTCCCAGGTGCAGAACGTCATCACCGTGTGGCCCTGCTCGGGCACGATCTTCCATTTCACTGCCGGAGCGAGCGGAAACTCCTTCGCGTTGGAAACGCTCTCCAGAAAAGACCGGAACAACTTCACGTGCTCGATGATCTCCGGCACGCTAGTCGCGCGGAAATAATGATCGGGCATATATTCGAAATGCGCGTCAATTTCCTCCGCATACTCCGCTGAAAGATTCTGGGCGACAGAAGCGCGCAGGCTCTCACGCACGATTCTGGTTTGTTCGTAATAAGACTGGCGGTCGGCGAGATAACGGGAGGTCTGGTGAAACAATTGCCAGACCAGCGATTCCTTCCAGTCCGACCATGCCTCGGCGCTTGTGCCCTGGCCGTCAGCGAGTGTAAGCAACATGAGCGCGTCGAGGTTTTTCTGGTCTTTCACAGTCTGCGCAAATTCCAAGACTGTTGCGGGGTCATCGAGATTCCGTTGCTGCGCCATTTTGGACAAGGTGAGGTGATGATCGACGAGGCGTATCAGCGATTTCCGCTGCTCTGAGGACAACTGCAGACGCGCCGCAACGCACTGGGCGAACAGCGCGCTGGCTTCGGAGTGTGGACGGCCCACAGCCTTGCCGCTGTCGTGCAGGAGAAGTGCGAGATACAGAACCAGTGGGTCCGCGAATTGGTCAAACAACGTGCGATAATGAATCAGCTTCGGATCGTCGGTCTCCGCTAATGCATCAAGTTTGTCGATGCACACCAGCGTGTGCTCGTCGGCAGTATACCGGTGCAAGAACTCGTGCTGCACAAGGGAGGTGAGTTGGCCGAATTCGGGAAGGTACCGGCCAAGAAAGTCTACCCGATGCATCATCCGCAGGATGCGTCCGACTCTGCCTTTCTGGGACAAAATCGATGTAAAAATCACACGGGGCCCGCGCGCATACTGATACGTTCGGGTTACATGGCGCAGGCTTCTGCTCAACAAGTCTTCCAGTTCCGGGCTGAGATCGAGGTCACGCTCCTGCGCCAGTTGAAATGCGCGCATCATCTGCTCGCGGTCATTGCGGAAAACATCGCGCCGTGCCGGATGCAGTTGTCTGTTTCGAACAAAGAAGGAATCACCAATCGGAGTCTTGTGCCCTCGTGTTAACGGGAGAAAACTGAACAGAGCGCGCGTTTTACTCGTAACATGTCCGCTCACGAACTGTTCCGTGATTCGTTCCGTCACCCGCAGAATATTTCGCGTGTGATTGTAGCAGTCCCGCATAAGCGCCTCGCTTCGAAGCTGGCCTTTTCGAGGTGAATACCCCAGTCGCATTGCGATCTGCTCCTGCAAATTCATGTGCAGTATGTCGGTGGCGCGCCCGGTCGCGTAATGCAAGTCTGTGCGCAACCGCAGAAGAAAATCGTACGCACGCTCGATTCGGCGCTGGTCGCTTTCGCTCAGCCAGTCTTTCCCGACGAGTTGGTTTGTGCTCAGCGAGCCCTCTTTGAAGTAGGTAATCCAAAGCAGATTTTGATAATCGCGCAATCCGCCACAGCCGCTCTTCAGGTTCGGCTCTTGCAGATAAACGCTGTCGCCAAATTTTTTGTGCCGGGCGACCTGGTCCTCCATGCGTAGCTCGACGTAGTCGCGTTCGTGTCCGACGACGCATTTAGAACGAAATTGTTGCCGAAATTCTGCCGCGAGCTCTGTGTTGCCCGCGAGAAACCGCGCCTCCAGCATGGCAGTCTTTGTGTGCATGTCGCTGTTGGCCTGCGCAATGGCTTCTTTGATCGTACGCGTGGAGTGTCCAACCTTGAATCCGCTGTCCCACAACAGGTAGAGGATTTGGTTCACCATCTCCTTTAAGTGCGGCGAAACTTCTGCGCGCTGCTCATGCAATAGCATAACGTCAACGTCGCTGAACGGATTGAGCTCGCCCCGGCCATATCCGCCAAGAGCAATAAGCGCCAGCGGCACCTCAGCTTCGCCATTTCCACGAGCCGCCGCAGACGATGCAGCTCCGAAGACGTATCGCAAGAAAACATCAACGAGTTCCGCTCGACCCCCGCAAATCTCGCGTCCGCCCCCACCAGCCTGGTGCCTCAGGCGTAACCGGTGCTCTTCAACCTTCAGAAATTTTTTGTATAGCGGGAGGACTTCGGTGGGACGCCGTGTGCCTGTAGGCGCGAGGCGGCTTTCGGCATGTGCCAAAACTTTGTCCAGCTCTCGAGATGCTTTCATCGCCTGCTCTGTTACGAACAATTTAGAGTCGCAAATCCAAAAGCCAAAATTTGCGTCGCGTTTTAGGGTGGCGCTGTCATCAGCGCACCGGCGGTTTGCCTCAATTAAGACTCCGCTGAGGACAGCGGACGCTACAAAACAATCAGTATTT
>DATDAJ010000257.1:0-3883 GCA_036525475.1 Candidatus Udaeobacter sp. | reverse complement strand
GGTTTCGCTGAAAACGCCTGGTTTTTGGTTCATCCTCGTGGACCCAGGCGGTTTCATCGAAACCGCCCTACCAGCGTTGCGACTCACACCCAGGCGGTTTCAGCGAAACCGCCCTACCAGCGCTCACACCAGCCCTACCGAAATTCCAAGTCCGGTCTCAGTCTCACAAATACCGGCTCGCGCAACATCCCGTCTGGCGTCACAGAAGCAAACTGCACTTCGCAAACGAGTTTTGGTTCGACCCAGATGGATCGTGCGTCATCCAGCGGTTTTTCCTTAACGGGCCGATCGATCTTTCGCAGTTTCTCCAATTCGGCCCAAACCGTCTTCAGCGAATTCTCATCAAAACCGCCGCCGACTTTCCCCACATACTTGAGCTCTCGCGTCTCGCCGTTCGCCCGCCCAAGATGCAGCGCGCCGAAACTCGTTTCCCGGTCGCCCTTGCCACGCGTGTAGCCGATGACCACACACTCAAGCGTCTGCCGCGCTTTAATTTTCAACCACGAGTCGCTCCGCTTTCCAGGCAGATAGGTGCTGTTCCGTTGTTTGGCCATCATCCCTTCGAGGCCGATTTCTTTCACGGCTTCAAAAAAGGCGGCTCCGTCTTCGACAACCTCACTCACCCGATACGGCGTGTCCTTCCGCATCGCATCCTGAAGCCACTCCCGCCGGCGCATGAGCGGTTCGCCGACGATTGGTCGTCCATCGAGGTAAAGACAATCAAAGAGATAACAAACGGCAGGATACTTAACCCTGGCCCGTTCTATGGCGCCCTCCGTCTTTTGTTGCATACGATGAATGACGTTTCTGAAATGCGGTTTCCCAACAGCGTCGAGACAGACAATTTCTCCGTCAAACAACGCTGAAGTAGCGCGAAACGCCTGTTCCGGGATCAGCAATTCGGGGAATTGCTTCGTCAGATCCGTTCCGTTGCGGCCGCGAATTTTCATTTCTCCTTCATCGAGTGAAATCGTGGCGCGAATACCATCCCATTTGACTTCGTAAACGTAACCCTCTGAATCCGGGGGCTTTTCCACAGACCGCGCGAGCATGGGTTCAATCGGTTCACGCAACCAGTCCGTCTGCGGATTGTCCACGCGCTCCAGCAACCATTGATTCTCCTTCGTCCGGTGAATCCGGTATTCGGCATTCAACTCCCGCGATTGCAGTCGAAAATAGAAGCCGTCCTTTTTCTGCTTCGTGATTTCATAGCGCCCTTGAGCAAATTTCCACATCATGCCACCCCCATATTCGCCCTTCGGGATTGCGCCTTCGAAATTCACATACTCCAGCGGATGATCCTCCACATTGACCGCCAGCCGCATAATGCCCGGCCGCGGTGGCAGGCCTTTCGGAACGGCCCACGATTTTAAAACCCCGTCCTGCTCCAAGCGTAAATCGTAATGCAGTCGGGACGCATGATGCCGGTGAACAACAAATGCGCTTCCGTGGCCGACGATTTCCGTGGGTGATGGTTCGGGGGTTTTTTCAAAGCTTCGTTTCGCGGAATAACTCTCCAGCTGCTCCGGCATTTTTCGCGTTCGGGCAGGCGCGAGAGTCTTTTTAACGGATTTTGCTTCTGTCCTTTCCGTATGAATGGATGTCGCATAAGCGGCAATCGCTTCCCAAGGATCGCCATTTTGCGTTACACGCTCCGGCACGTTGTGAAGGTCGAAGATCTTCGGACTTTCAATCGACCCCAACTCGTCCCATTGCAGCGGGGTAGACACCGGCGCGCCGGGAAGTCCTCGCACGCTGTACGCGGCGACGATGGTCTGCGATTGCCGGTTGCGATAAATGTCCAGCAACACCTTGCCTTTTCGATGCTCTTTTTTTATCTGCAGGGTCAACGCCGACGGGTGCGATTCCACGAACGGCAGCGCCAGAGCCTTCGCCGTTTCGAACGCTTTCTGAAAGTCCCACTTTGGCTCGATCGGTGTCAACACGTGCAAACCCTTGCGGCCCGTCGTTTTAACAAAGGGATGGTAACCAAAACTTTCAAGATGCTCTTTGAATTCCAGCGCAAGCTCCGCGACTTGCGGAAATGTGAAATTTTCCGGCGGATCGAAATCGTACACGATGTAATCCGGCTTATCGAAATGCGGCGCGCGTGAATGCATCTGGTGCAGTTCGATGCACGCGAGATTAGCCAGCCAGGCAAGGGAAGCTTCTTCCGTCGCGATGGTATAATCCTTTGCCTCTTCTCCCAGCGTCACATATTCGATCCAGTCAGGCGCCCACTCCGGCCGATTTTTCTGAAAAAAAGATTCCCCACCGATGCCGTCCGGATAACGCACGAGCGACAGCGGTCGCCCTTTCACATGCGCCAAAATCGTCGGCGCGATTTTGAGATAGTACTCAATGAGCTGCGCCTTAACGATGTGGTCGTCGGGAAATAGAAGTTTCGTTAGATTAGAAACCTCAATGGTCCGTTTGCCGACCTGGGCAATTTGAGAAGTGCGTGCGGGCATCGATTTAATAAACCGCAGAGAGCGCAGAGAACGCAAAGACGGATTGAATTAACCGCAGAGTGCAACGACGGAAGGACGAAATATTCGTTTTCTCTTTGTTCCCTTTGCGATCTTTGCGGGTTAAAGAATCCATGAAAAACATCAAGGAGTTGAGCGATCACGTGCGACAGACGGCCTACGACATTCACGTTTACCACGGCCATGGACACTTGGAGAAGGTTTATGAGAACGCGCTGGTACACCGGTTGCGGAATGCCGACCTGGACTTGAAGCAGCAACATCCGATCAAAGTGTATGATGAGGATGGAACGCTCATTGGAGACTGTCTGGCGGACGTGTTGGTGGAGGGTGAATTGATCATCGAGCTAAAGACCGCCAAGACTCTAGCGCCGCGGTTGCTTCCCTGATCTCTGCGTTCTTTGCGTTCTTTGCGGTTGAATAATTAGCCGGCCAGCTCCAGGAATCGCTTAGCCATTTGCGGTCCCTTGCCTTCGTCTTCGTGCTTGAAAAAGATGAAGGCGTCCCGCCAGTTTTGCCCGCGCACCCGTTCGACCCACGCCTTCAACTCCGCGTCACCATAATCGGGCCGACGCAACCGCAGATAACCCCAATCGGCAGTGGATACGAACGGAATCTCCAGATCATTTTCCGCTTCGGCGATGCACAGAACCGCCCGATGATCGCGCAGCAGGCTGAAGATCTCTTCGTCAAACCAAGATTGGTGGCGGAACTCGAATGCCGCGCGGTAACCTGGCGGCAGCAGCTTGAGGAACTCGCCCAGCCTGGATACATCTTTTTTCATATAAGGCGGCAACTGGAACAGAAAAGGCCCCAGGTGCCCTTGCAGCACACCGGCGACGTCGAGAAGATACGTCACGGAATCACCTGCATCCTTTAGCCGCTTCTTGTGCGTGATTTCTTGGGATGCCTTGAGCACGAACTTGAAATCGGGAGGAACCACGGAAGCCCACGCTTCCAGCACCGATGCCTTGGGCATGCGATAAAACGTGTTATTGATTTCAACCGACCGAAAACGCTCGCCGTAATAGGTAAGCATCTGCTTGTCCGGCAGATCGTCGGGGTAAAACGTGCCCTTCCACTCTTTGTACGAATAACCACTGGTGCCAACGTAAAGGTTCATGTGCTTTTCACTGTGATATTACCCTTTCGATCCAGTTCACCAACGCATCCAACATGTCGGTTCTAACCTCTGCATCCTTGAGTCCCGTCCGCGCAGGCACGTGAAACGAATGATCAGCATCCTGAAACAGCTTGAGAGTCGCGCGCGCCCCAAGCCGTTCGACGAGGGGTTCCAGAAGCTCCAGACTCGCCAGCCCGTCACGAGTTCCTTGCAGGAACAGCATCGGAATCTGAACGTCAAAGAGATGTTTTCCACGCTCATCCGATGGCCG
>DATDAJ010000256.1:0-3271 GCA_036525475.1 Candidatus Udaeobacter sp. | reverse complement strand
TGATTCAGAACTGCGCCGATCGTGCCGCTAACATCCATATCACTCAATCACGAAGACTTAGAGCTCCAACATAGGGCAATCCAGTGAAGAGAGCCAAAACAATTCTCGCGCTTCAGATTTTGAGCGCCAACGGCGCAGGACTCAACAACAGCCTCGGGCAACGCTCGAGGAGAACGGATTCCCAGAATCACCAGCTTTCGCACCATTCAATTCCTGGGGCGATGCCCCAGGCTAGCATGAGAACGCGCCTTTGGCGCTACCTTGGGCAGATAGGCGGGCACCGCAGTCGCGTATCTCCTCGGCGCGAGTTTCGGCGGCCGTTTCCCGTTCACAATCGCGCGCGCCACCGGCACGTATGAAAGTTCCTGAAGATCCGCGGCGCAACGCAGCATTAGTCCGCCGCGACTCATGTCGCCGCGGCCGACAAAGTCCGCCGGAAATCGCAGTCGCTGGCCAAAGTTTGCCAGCAGCACGTCGACGTATTTGCCGGTGGCGATGCTACCGAGGAGAATGACTTCGCTTTGGGCCGGCAGTTTTGTTGCCAAATGCCGCGCGTCGCGCTCGATTGGCATTCGGTAACGCGGATCGTCCTCATGAATGTCGACCTCCGCAAATTCACGCAGATCATCGAGGTGAATTCGCGTTCGCGCATCGATAAGACCGCGTGTCGGCGTGATTACAAGCACACCTGACGTTCCGCGCGCCGGCCGCGCAAATGCTTTTGCGTAGGCAATCTTTCCGCGAAAATAGAGGCCGCTCAAAAAGGTGAACACGTCCGCGATTGGCGCGCCACTTTTTCCGCGCAGCTGTCGCGCGAGCGGAAATTGCGCCTGGTCGCGCAAAATCATTCGGGCTCGTTCACCCCCGGCGTAAGCGGGCGAGAGCAGGAAAATCCGATGGCCAACGCTCTGCGTCATACTGGCGATTTTCAACCCAGCCGAAGACCGCCGCAAGCGGGCACTCCCGGCTTGCTTTTTAAGTCGGGAATGGAAAATATTGGGCGATGCGTTGGAGCTGGCCATTCAAATCCCGCAACGGTAACCATCGGAACGGTGACGGTAACGGTCACCACGCTAACGGCCACACCGGCAACGGACACGATCTCAACGGCGTCAGCGGGGATGCACGTCCCGACTTCCTATGTGTTGGAGCGCAGAAAGCCGGAACCTCGTGGCTTTACCGGCAACTGGAGCCGCATCCCGATTTCTGGATGCCGCCAGTAAAGGAGCTCCATTACCTGGACAATCTAAACAGGACGAAGCGACAGCATCCGCCGCGCGCCAACGACGAGCGCGACACTTATTTTGTCGAGAGCATCAAAGACATGAGCATGCGAAGCCATATCGATCTCGATCGTTACGGCCGGTTGTTCTGTCCTAAAGGGCCCCTTCTCTCGGGTGACATTTCTCCGGCCTACTCGACTCTCAGCGAGGAGATTATCGAAAGAGTCGTCGACCATTTTCCGAACTTGAAGGTGGTATTTCTCGCTCGCGACCCTGTTGAGCGGGCCTGGTCGCAATTGTGCATGGGCGTCCGGCTTGGAGTGATCAATAAATTCGATGCCACAGATCCCGAGGAAGTCGTTCGCAATTTGCTGATTCCGGGCGTGCTGGCACGATCGCACCCCAGTAAGATTGTCGCACGCTGGAAACGTTATGTTCGTCCGGAAAATTTCCGTATCTATTTCTTCGACGATCTGAAGGAAAATCCCGCTGAGCTGCGGCAATCGATTCTGCGTTTTCTGGGCGGCGATCCCGACAAGCCAAGCGGCAGTTTAAAACCGCATGACAATAACGATGCCGGCCGCGACAAACTTCGGCTCACCGCAAAAGTTCGCGACCGTATAGCTCAATTCTTCGAACAGGAACTCAAAGCCTGCGCGGTGGAACTTGGGGGACGCGCAAGAAGCTGGCCGGCGCGATACGGCTTTTCACTGCTACTGTACTTCTGGAACTTGCTGGACGACAGTATCGATCTCTTCTTCTGGTGCGGTTGGGTTTGCTGACGCTGCCAACGTTCTGGCTTTTTCAATCCCGAAGAAAAGATAATCAAGCATGAGATGGACCTGGCCATTCAATGGTCGCGCCGGCAACGGCCAACATAAGCACGGCAACGGCTCCGATGCCGACAGTGCAGGACCCGATTTTTTGTGTGTCGGAGTCCATAAAGGCGGAACGACCTGGCTCTATCAACAACTCGACTCCCACCCTGATTTCTGGATGCCTCCTTTAAAGGAGCTGCATTATTTTGATCAATTGAGCAGGGTCCAACGCTCATCGTCCTCGCGCTGTAGAGATGAGCGCGATCGTCGCTTTCTCGAGAGCATAAACAGGCTCAGTGCCAAACCGTACATAGACTTCGAGCATTATGCCCGGCTCTTCGAGCAGAAGGGACCGCTACTTTCCGGTGATATTTCGCCAAACTATTCGACGCTCAGTAATAAGGTCATTCGGCAAATCATCGGATATTTCCCAAAGTTAAAGGTGATTTTCCTGGCGCGTGACCCCGTTGAGCGAGTGTGGTCGCACTTGTCCATGGAAGTGCATTACCACCAGATCGAATCGTTCGACGTAACCGATATCGACGAAGTCAATCGCAATTTGCTCCGGCGAGGGCTGCTCTTGCGTTCCTATCCAAGCGCAGTCGTCGCGCGATGGAAACGTTATGTTCATCCAGACGGGTTTCGCATTTATTTCTTCGATGACCTGCAAAGAAATCCGACTGAACTGCGGCGTTCGATCCTCGATTTTCTGGGTGCTGATCCCGACAAGCCAGCCAACCGGGTGCCGGCCAGCGACAACAGTTGGGCCAGTATGGAAAAGCTTCCGCTTACCGATGAGGTTCGGTCGCATCTGGCGCAGTTCTTCAAGAAAGAGTTAAAGAGCTGTGCGGCGCGGCTCGGTGGGGCAGCCAGAGATTGGCCGGCGCGATACGGTTTTTCACTGCTGCTATCTTTCTGGGATCTGCTGGACGACAGCATCGATCTCTTCTTCTGGTGCGACTGGATCAGCTAGGCACTGTAGCGTCCGCTGTGCTCAGCGGATCGTGCTGTTGCGAGCCGCGAGACACTGCGCTGAGGACAGCGCACTCTACAGCTTGGCCGTGGCAGTCTTTAAGCTGCTACCCTCCGATCAGCCGTGCTTCCGCCAGATCGAGGTCGCGCTGAATTCGGCGCAACGCGTCATCATTAATCACCCGCTCGTTTCGCAGTTGGATGATGGTTTTGCGTTCGATGCGTAACGCCTGGTGTTGCAGACGCTGATATTGCGGT
>DATDAJ010000255.1:0-3167 GCA_036525475.1 Candidatus Udaeobacter sp. | reverse complement strand
TAACGGACAGGTGTTAGTTTTTTTCGTCATCACCGTGGCGGCGGCTGAAGTAGCGGTGGGCCTCGCGCTTCTCGTCGCGCTATATCGTGCGAGGCAAACGACGGATGTCGCCGACATCACCAGCCTGAAGTTCTAACCCGCGAATTGGACGGAGCAATGAACTCATTCTATCCGTGGCTAATCCTTCTCGCACCGTTCGCGAGCGCGATGGTCATCACGCTCTTCACGCTCCGGTGGAAATCATTTAGCAGTACAATTTCCATCACTGCGGTTCTCGTAAGTTTCTGCTGTAGTTGCTTCGTCTTCGCTCAGTCAGCCACGTCGGCACCTGAGTTCGTGTGGCTCGATCTCCCGCCGCTCTTTCGTGTGCCGCTCGGCCTAACGCTTGATCAGTTGAGCAGGACGATGGCCGTTGTGGTTTCCGGCGTCGGAGCGCTCATTCACATTTAGTCCCTCGGTTACATGCGGGACGATGAAGGCAAGTCCCGGTATTTCGCCGCGCTGTCACTCTTCATGTTCGCGATGCTCGGGATCGTTTTAGCGAACAATTTCGTGATGCTTTTCATCTTCTGGGAATTGGTCGGGTTTACATCGTATGTTTTGATCGGTCACTGGTTTTTTCGAGACGCCGCAGCCGACGCAGCGAATAAAGCATTTATCACCACCCGGATTGGCGACTTCGGATTCATGACTGGCATCCTGATGCTCTGGATGACCACCGGCTCAGTCGTTTTCGCCGAGATCGCCCCGCGAATGCCGATGTTCGGCGGCCATGCAACGTTCGCCGCAATCGTCGCGCTCTTAATTTTCTGCGGCGCGGTCGGAAAATCTGCGCAATTTCCGCTCCACGTCTGGTTGCCGGACGCGATGGAAGGTCCTACGCCAGTCTCGGCGTTGATTCATGCGGCGACGATGGTTGCAGCCGGCGTTTACATGCTGGTGCGCGTCGCGTTCATCATTCAAGCATCACAAACGGCACTTCTGATCGTCGCATGGATCGGCACGATCACAGCGGTCATGGCCGCGTTGATCGCGACGCAGCAAGACGATATCAAGCGCATTCTCGCTTATTCCACGCTGTCGCAACTCGGTTACATGGTGATGGCTGTGGGTCTCGCCTCAAACGAGGCCGCCATGTTCCATCTTTTCACTCACGCGTTTTTCAAAGCGCTTCTGTTTCTCGCTGCGGGCTCAGTCATCGTCATGCTTCATCATGAGCAGAACATCTGGAAGATGGGCGGTCTGCGCCGAAGACTTCCGATCACTTTTGCCACTTTCGGCGCGGGCGCGCTGGCGTTGATCGGCTGTCCGCCATTCAGCGGATTTTTCAGTAAGGACGCGATTCTAGCGGTCGCTTACGAACACAACCTGCCGATTTTCGCCGTGGCGTTGTTCACCGCGTTCCTGACCGCTTTCTACGTGATACGCATGCTCGTCATTGTTTTCTTCGGTAACCCACGCAGCGACAACGCGCGCGAAGGCCGCGAATCACCGCGCGTCATGACAATGCCGTTGATCGTGCTCGCAGTTCTCGCAACACTCGGCGGATTTGCATTTTTCGCTCGAAATTTTCTCACACTCCCCTCCGAAAAAGAAGCAGCGGTCTTCGTCCCGGTGCTGGCAATCATTGCACTGATCCTTGGAGTTGGGCTCGCCATTGTTCTTTACCGCGGACGCGCGGCGGAACCGGTCAAGGTCGAGTTGTTGCGTCGCAAGTTCTATTTCGACGAGTTCTACGGATGGCTGATTTATTGGACTCAGGAGCTGCTCGCTCGTGTGTCAGCCTTCATTGATCGCTGGGTCATCGATGCAGGCGCGGTGGGCGGAAGCAGTCGAGGGACCTGGGGCGTCGGCGCGCTCCTGCGACTAATCCAAGTCGGCAATCTTCAAGCGTACGCGTTCCTCTTCGGTCTCGGTGTTGTCGCTCTCATTTACTTTGCACTTATGCGCTAATGGTTCTGTTCACTATTTTCTGTCCGATCGTTGCGGCCGTTCTGATTCTGCTTGGCGCGCCTGCACGAAAGACTGCGCTGGCTGCGTCGGTTTTGACGTTGGCAGCAGCACTATTTCTATTTGCTTCCCTCGACCACCGCTACGCCGACTTCCAACACGTCACATCGTTTGGCATCTCTCTCGAGTGGCGGCTGAGCTTCACCACTGGCATCGACGGATTGAGCGTAATCATGGTGCTGCTCGCCAGCGTCGTCACCGTGGCTGCAGTGTGGTTCGCCGGGGCGGTAGAGAGAAATGAAAGCGCGTTTTATGCCTGTCTCCTGCTCATTTCTGGCGGCGCGATCGGAGCGTTCGCTTCAATCGATTTGTTTTTCTTTTACGCGTTTCACGAACTCGCGTTGATCCCCACATTTTTGTTGATCGGAATCTGGGGCAGCGGGAATCGGGTCGCAGCGGCTTGGAAAATCACGATCTACCTCGCCATCGGCAGTTTCATTCTGCTACTGGGCCTGATCTTGCTTTACCAGAGCTTTCCTCTCGCCTCGCGGAGTTTTGATATTCGCGTGTTGCAGACTGCAGCCGGAATGGGCCAGATCTCTCCGGAGGCGCAACGGCATGTTTATCTGCTGTTGCTTATCGGTTTTGGAATTCTCGTCTCGCTCTTTCCGTTTCACACTTGGGCACCGGAAGCGTATGCCGCGGCGCCGGCGCCCGCTGCGATGCTGCACGCAGGTGTGTTGAAGAAATTCGGACTTTATGGGCTATTACGCCTGGCTATCCCAATGCTGCCCGAAGGCGCCCGTCACTGGGCAACCCTGCTCATCGTGCTGTTACTCGGCAACATCATCTACGTCGGACTGGTTACCATCGCGCAGAAGCGACTCGATTGGATGCTCGGCTATTCAAGCGTGATGCACATGGGCTACATTTTCCTCGGAATCGCCAGCTTTGGCGCGCTCGGCGTAACCGGCGCCGTTGTGTTGATGTTCGCTCACGGTCTCTCGATCGCTCTGCTGTTTGGAATCGCAGGCGAATTGCGCCGGCGGACGGGCACGCTGGCTTTTGATGAGCTCGGCGGACTTGCGAGGGTAATGCCTTTCGCCGGGCTGGCCTTTGGACTTGGCATGTTCGCCGCGATCGGTCTACCGGGTTTCGCCAATTTTGCCGGGGAAATCATGATTTTTTTTGGCGGATTCAGCAACGGCTGGGAAATT
>DATDAJ010000254.1:0-3795 GCA_036525475.1 Candidatus Udaeobacter sp. | reverse complement strand
CGAAGGACGCGATCAGGATGAGAACCAGAATGTGCATACTCGGAGCCGCCTGTAGCCGCTTCCCTGTGGGAAGCGCACGGCCCATTCGCTCAGCACATTCGCGTCGCGTCGCCCACAGGGCGACGGCTACAGATTTGGCCGTCAATTTTAATGGTAGCCTCATCGTTGAGTCATTTTTTCCGGCGGCTTAGCGACATCGGCAGCATGCGTAGCGTTACGAGTTTCGTTTTTCACGTCTTTGAAGTCGGATCGGAAATTGAGCGCTTCGGCCGAACTGGCGCAGGCGCGAGTAAGTCGGGCGAGAGCGACGTTGTGCAAATAGATCGCGCTCAATCGGGTTGTGCGCGTACGGGTGACGTCGGCGGCTGCTTGCAGCACATCAAGTTGTGTTCCCAATCCGGCGGCAAAATTCCCTCTGGCCATGTCGAGCGCTTCATCGGCCGTTTGCAGGTTTTTTGTTTCACTCTCGAGGACGCGGTCGGCTTGTTGAAGATCGAAAAATGCGCTGCGCACTTCCGAGGCAACGCTGCGCCGTGCCGCTGCCAATGCCTGCACCGCCCCATCGCGTCGGGCGCGCGTCGCCTGCATGCGCCCTTTGGTCGCGAACCCATCGAAAAGGTTCCACGTGGCGTTTATTCCGATCACGCCGCCGTAGTTAAATTCAGGACCGACGTCCGGGTCCCGCTCGCTATAAACTTCATACCCCGAGAAGGCGCGCACGTGTGGACGCGTCGCGCTCCGGTCCAAAACGTACTGGCGATTCTCGATCTCGATGTCTTTCGCTTTGGATTTGATGATGCCACGGTTCGCGTCAGCCCGTGCGAGGCAGTCGTTAAGGTCCGGATGATTGGGCCGATATTGCAATTGTCCCGAAACTTCGAACGGAGGCGCTTCTGCGCCCGGAGCGATATCCGTCCCCAAAAGTTCCGCCAGTCGCAAATACGAGTTTTTCAAATCCGTTTGCGCGTTAAATAATTCCGGCCGCTCGTTGGCGAGTGCCACCTCCGCCCGCTGCACATTTAATTTGCCCACAATGCCGGCGTTGAAATTTTCCTGCTCGCCTTTGAGTTCCTGTTCGAACACCCGCACGGAATCCGCGTGTACGCGGACTTTCGCCCGGTTTAGCAGCAATTCATTGAATGCGATTCGCACATCCATCGTGACGCGGCCGATCGTCTCCTGAAGGTCGTAATTTGCCTTGGCGATGTTCAACTGCGCGATAGCCACCTGACTGCTGACCGCTCCGCCCGTGTAAAGGTTCTGTTCTAGCTTTACTATCGCGTTGTAATCTTCCTGTCGAAGGTTTGTCTGGCTCTCGGTCTGTCGTTTATCGTATAGCCCGCTTGAGCTCAGCCAGGGGAGATATCCCGAACGCGCTTCGATGAAACCGCCGCGAGCCGCTGTCACTTTCTTGTGCGCGATGAGGATCTCGGGGTTCCGTTCCTGGGCCAGGGCAACGGCTTGTTCGACGCCATAAACCGGAATCGCCTCCAATGAGCTTGAGGACACGCCCAATGCAGCAGCGATCATCACACTGATGGCCGCTAAGTTCGAACACATGTGTTTTTATCTCCTGGCGGAGGCTGCCCCTGCGTCAGGACGCCTCTGACTCTTGCCCTTATATCAGGCCTTGCAAGCCGGGGCGACTTCAGACACATTCAGGCTTCGCGGCCCGGTTTCGGGTGGCCTAACTAGGGGGGACGCGGCATCGATCCAGCCTAATTTATCGCTTGCTCCGAATTATTTAGATCAGGTAGGTTTTAGTTTTTAAATGAGAAAAATCAGAATCGCAATCGTGGGCGTTGGAAACTGCGCCAGCTCGCTCGTGCAGGGAATCAACTTTTATGATGGCTCCTCCGCCAACGGTACTAGCATTGGCTTAATGCACCGTCAGATCGGCGGGTATCGTCCGAGTGACATTGAGGTCGTGGCTGCTTTCGATATTGACCGGCGCAAGGTCGGCCTGGACGTGAGCAGGGCTATTTTTTCGCCGCCCAATTGCACAAAGGTGTTCTGTGAAAAGATTAAGCTCACTGGCGCGATCGTAAAAATGGGCTGCGTTCTGGATGGCTACCCGCCGCACATGCAGGATCAGGACCCACTACGCACATTCCTTCCGCTCGAGAAGGAAACCACACGCGAAGACATTATCGGCGAGCTGAAAAATTCCTCTGCGGAGCTGATGGTCAATTATCTTCCCGTCGGGTCCGAGCAGGCTACCCGATTTTATGCCGGTTGCGCGCTGGAAGCCGGCCTCGGTTTTGTCAATAACATCCCGGTTTTTATCGCGAGCGATCCGGCTTGGGCGAAACGATTCGCCGATAAAAATCTGCCGCTTATTGGGGACGACATTAAGGCGCAAGTGGGCGCCACCATCGTGCATCGGGCATTGGTCGATCTCTTTCGCAAGCGCGGCGTGAAAGTTGTGCGCACTTATCAGTTAAACACGGGCGGCAACACCGATTTCCTGAATATGCTGAATCGCACCAGACTGGCATCGAAGAAAACTTCCAAGACGGAGGCAGTCCAGTCCGTGATGGGCGATCGCCTGGTGGACGAAAACATCCATATCGGCCCGAGCGATTATGTGCCATGGCAACTCGACAACAAGATTGCGTTCATTCGCGTGGAAGGCCGCCTCTTTGGGGATGTGCCGATGGAAATTGACTTGAAACTATCAGTCGAAGATTCCCCCAACTCAGCCGGAGTAGCGATCGACGCGATCCGCTGCTGCAAGATTGCGCTCGACCGCGGCATCGGCGGCGTGTTGCATTCGCCTTCCGCCTATTTTTCCAAGCATCCCCCCGTGCAAATGACCGACGACGAAGCGTTTCGCTGCGTCGAGCAATTCATCCGCGGCGACCGGGAAAGCTAGTAGTGCGAGCGTAACGCGGTGCCCAGACCGCTTTTATTTTTTTGCTCTCAAAAGGCATCGACCGCATCCGACCGAATTTCATTTTCGAGTTGCGCGGGCGGAAGCTGTTCCAGCCGCCGCCATTCCGTCTGCAGTTCCTCGGCGGAATAGAGCAGCAAACGGCCAAGCGCAGTCGAGAACAAGCCGGCTTCTACTTCGAGGCCGGTAATCGCCGTGACGGCCTTCCAATAAGCGGCTAATTGTGGCCGGTAAGTTTCGCGAAAGATTTCGACGTCGCTTGGGGAAACATCGTTTGTTTTCCAATCAACCAGAAGACACCTGCCAGTTTTGCGGTTAATCATGATCGAATCGATCAAGCCTTCGAGTACGCTGCGATCGTTTCTGCGCCACGAAAATGGAAATTCCGCGTGAAACAACGTTTCATCGCTCTCAAAAAAACGAGCGATGGTGGCGTCGCTGAACAAATTCCGGCGTGTGGCGTTCCAGTCTTTTACAGCGGCTTTCGCGTCGGGAGAAATCGGCAATTCCTTTTCGAATAACTTTTGTGCGGAATCGATTCCACCTTTCCAATCCAAGCGTTGAAAAAACTTGTGCCACCAGCGACCGTAGAGGGTAGCCAGAGTATCGAGTCGCGAGCGCGTTCGCACGTCTGTCGGAACTTCCGAATCGAGAGCGCTTGGTGTGATCTTCCGGACGAATTCCGAAGCGCGTTTCGCGGCGCGCGTGAGCTCGCTGTAGGTTAATGGCTTGATTTCAGCACCGTTTTTCTGTGACGCGTGTTCTATGATCGGCGAAGGTTCGAGGACCTCATCGATCGTGCTGCTGTGTTGGTCGAATTCGCCGGAATAAGAATCCTTGTCGCGAATCAGCCGTCGAAGTTGTGCTGTTCTGGGCAGTTTTCCCTCGCTGCTAGTGAAGAT
>DATDAJ010000253.1:0-5423 GCA_036525475.1 Candidatus Udaeobacter sp. | reverse complement strand
CTACGGCCGAACATGCAATTTGCTGCGGTCGAATTCCAAGAGCCAAGTCTGGTCTGGTATTTTCGCTCCCGTGTCCAGGGTTTTCTCACGCCGCTGAACAAGCGTCGCGCTGCTGAATTCATGAGCGCACCCGATCCGCGTTTTCTCGTTCTGCCGACGCCCGTCGCGGGCGAACTTTTCGCGAACCCACCGGCAAGCTGGCGATTCTTTACAATCAGTGGTTTCAACATCGTAAAAGGCAAACGCGTCGACCTCACGCTCGTGTCGAAATCTGAGTGATCGCATTTGACGATTCAACGTTTTAACGATTTAACGATTCACGACTCGCATGATCACGTTTCTTGATGGTAAACTCGTAAATGCCCTGCCCACACAGGCGATTGTGGATGTAGGCGGCGTCGGCTATGAAGTGTTCATTCCGCTGTCGAGCTACGACAAGCTGCCTGCTGTCGGGCAGCCTATCCGCATTCTCACGCATCTGGCCGTGCGCGAAGATGCGCATGTGCTCTATGGCTTCATGACGCCGGCTGAGCGCGATCTTTTCCGATTGCTCGTGAACAACGTTAGCGGCATTGGGCCAAAGCTGGCGCTCGCAGTTTTAAGCGGGATGAGCGTGACCAGTTTCAAAGCGGCGGTGGTGAATTCTGATGTCGCATCGATTTCGAAAATCAGCGGCCTTGGGAAAAAGACAGCCGAGCGAGTTGTCCTCGAATTAAAGGACAAGGTCGGAGTGGCTGCAGCATGGGAAGCAGCCAGCGCCGCGCATGCACCGACGCCCGAGCAAGAGCAGGCAAACGAAGCAGTGCTGGCGCTGATCGCGCTTGGCTACAAACAAGTCGATGCACATAAGGCAGTCCATGATTTGCAGCAGAGAGGCGAAGGCGAAGGTAAATCAGCAGAAGAACTGGTGAAGCTGGCGCTCAAACGGATAGCCGCCGGCAGGTAGGAAGAAAACGCCGAACGCTCAACGTCCAATGTCCAATATCGAGTTCAGACGTCTCCATTCGGCATTGGACGTTCGGCGTTGAGCGTTGGACGTTCTCTTCATCATGCAAGTGCAGGAACAGGCCGATCGGCTAACCACCATTCGTGCGGCTTTCCCGAAGGAGGGCCTCTTCGCCGAGAAAGAGTGGCTGCTCTCGCCAGACGCATTTCCGATCGACAGGAAATCTCTTGCCGATCTCGAGCAACTCGGGCATCGGCTGTTCGTTTTTCAGCGCGCTTGCAATCAGCTGTATCAGCTCAGCATCAAAGGCAAGCAACCCGAATGGGTAGCGCGGTATCTCGACGCCGGTAAACCGAAGGAGCTGATTGAATTTTCGCGGCGGAAGGAAATCCGCGACGATTTGCCGCGAGTAATCCGGCCAGATCTTATCCTCACTGAGAAAGGCTACATTATTGCCGAAATCGATTCAGTCCCGGGCGGGATTGGCCTCACCGGTTGGCTAAACCAGACGTATTCTTCATTCAATAACAATATTATCGGCGAAGCGAATGGCATGTTGGAGGGATTTCGCGCGGTTGTCCCAAACGGCGCCGACATCGTCATTTCGCAGGAATCGGCAACCTACCGCCCGGAGATGGAGTGGCTCGCTGCGCGATTGAATCAAACCTCAGCGCTCAAACCTCAAGCCTCTGCCTGGCGCGTATTGCCAGCTGAAAATTACGAACCACAGGACGGACGCGCGGTGTACCGTTTCTTCGAATTGTTCGATCTGCCAAATATTTCCAAAATCGAAAACGCGCTGCGAGCGAACGCAGAAGGGCAAATTTCTATTACGCCGCCGATCAAGCCTTATCTCGAAGAGAAAATGTGGTTCGCCCTCTTCTGGCTTCAGCCATTGCGCGAATTTTGGCGACGCGAACTGGGAGACAAATACTTCATCAAGTTACAAGAAATAATTCCTTACTCCTGGCTGCTCGATCCAACTCCCCTGCCCCAACACGCAGTCATTCCACGTTTGGAAATTCACGACTGGCGCGAGGCTGCGAAGCTTAGCCAGAAAGATCGCGATCTTCTTTTGAAAGTGAGCGGTTTTTCCCCGCTCGGCTGGGGCAGCCGCGGCAACGCCCTCGGGAGCGACCTAGCGCACGCCGATTGGGAAAAGCGAATCGAACACGCTTTGGCAACCTTTGAATCGTCACCAACCATCCTGCAGCGTTTTCACAAAGGGCGGTTGTTTGAGCACAGCTACTGGGATTCAGATTCAGGCGAATTGAAGGTAATGAAAGGCCGCGTGCGTCTGTGCCCGTATTATTTCGTGGAAATTGACCGTGTGAAATTACGCGGTGCGCTGGCTACCATCGCTCCAGCCGATAAGAAGTTTTTACACGGCATGAGCGACGCGATCCTGGTTCCCTCGAAGGCGCAATAAGAAAAGCAGATCCGACGAGCTGCCGAGTGTGTAAATCAACGGCACGCCGTGTGCCAGCCGGCTGGTTTTTGCGTGCAAAGGCAATCGGCTTGCCTCAAAACCGACGCATGATCACAAAAAACATTGGAATGCTACTGCTCGCGATCTATCTGATCCTCGTCGGAATCACTGCACTCTTTCATGTCGGGATCGGAGCAATTGTGATGGGAGTTGTGGCGCTCATTGCGGGCATTTTGATTTTGATCGGCAAATAGTTAAACGGCTCCAGCTCGCGAAGCGAAAGACGAGGGCGCATAGCGTCCTAGCTACAGCTGTGCAACCGATCCCCCGTTCACAGTGCTCCTACGGCCGCCGAGATCAACAAGACAACGATGCTAAGCGAAATGAAGATCTGAATCATTGCCAGAATCTTTGCCCAGCGTGCCAGCAGTGGCGCGTCCGTCGGCCCGAACGTGGAGCTCTGCGTAAACGCGACGAACAGATAATCGACGAAGCGTGGATGCCAGCGTGCACACGCAAATTCGGATCGCTCGTCGTGTGGAATTTGCATCTGCGGAAAAAGGAAACTCTTGCTGCCGAATTTTCGTTGTTTATGACGCAGGGTTGGGCCGCCGCCGTCCAGGCGCCAGTACCACAACGCGAACACGATCACATTCGTCAGCCAAAGTAACCCGCCGGACCGGAGCAACTGCAATGGAGATCCGCGGTGCGTCGGCAAAAGGCGCACAAGTAAAATTACTGAGCCAATCAGCGCCAGTGTTGTGATTCCGTTAATAACGAACCCGAGGAGGCGATTGAGTGATTGTTTTCCTACACGATGGCTCACCACAGTCGGCACGAGCAAGACGACAATCACAGTCGGCAACAACCAAATCGGGCCGACAACGACGTTGCGTGGCAGGGCCAGGTAAATACCGCCGACGGCGAGAACTGCGGCTATCGTCTGTCCGCGTGGCTCGGGTTTGTCAACGTATTCTGGCATTTGTGTGTTTCCGCATAAACGAGATTCGCAATCTGATCAACACTTGCGGCCATCATCGAGTGAACCACGTCACGCTTGCTTTGCCTGGGTTGGTCAGCAAATGTGATCTCTCTCGCCTTCGTTAGGGATAACACTCTGAGCCAAGAGCATGAGAAAGCGCATCTGCTTCATCCACGTCGGACCACATAAGTCGGGTACGACTTCGATCCAGTGGTTTTTGCAGGAGAACCGAGCGGAGTTGCTGAAGCATGGTTTTTTCGTGCCCGAGAGCGAGACAAAACGCGGCGCACACCATGCCCTGGCTGAGGGACTTGCCGGTCTCGATGTGGGAGAGCCCCGGCAGCCGCTGGTGACCAAATCGATTCGTGCGATCGCTGAAACAGCGTCCGACGCAATCATTATTTCATCGGAGGCTTTGGAGGGAATCCTCGAAAGCCGAAAACACGCGGAGATTTTCTTTGGCCAAATCCGCGAGCTAAATTTCGAACCGAAGCTCGTGTTGTTTCCGCGCAACCAGCCCCAATGGATCAACTCGAGCTACGCCTTTTCGGTCAGGAGCTTCCGCCGATGTGATCCATTCCAATCCGCCGCGTTGGGCTTTGCTCAATCTCCTGGTTCGAGGTTCTTTCGCTGGGTTGGACTGGCGAATGCCCATGCTTTGGAACTCATCGCTCGTCCGTTTACCAAAGAAACCATCGCCTGCGGCGTGATAACGGAATTTGTCAGAAGCATCGGCATCAATTCGCCGCAATTTCGAGATTTCGAGATACGTCGCAATGAAGCGGTCGGGCCGTTCACGGTAAGCATCGCCCGCGAGGTATTGCGCCCGATCGCGCACGCCGGAAAGCCGCTCAAGTGGCTTCAGGCTGAGCGATGCAAGAAAGAACTCGCTGCACATTTGAAAGAAACAGGGTTGGCGGACGCGAGATATTGCGGCCTAAGCACTTCGCTGGCGCGACGCATCGGACGAGAATTGCAGTCCGACAATAACGCCTTTGCACAATCCGTTTGGGGTAGCCCATGGGACGCGATTTTTGCTGCTGATGTGGCCGAGGAGTTCACGCCTAACGACTTCGAGATACGTGCGCCAGATTGGTTCACGGCGCGACGGCTTCGGCGCGCGATCCGCGTAATGAAAGCTCGCGTCGACGAGATATTGCAGGATCCCGCGCTGGCCGTGGACGCGCCCTGGAATGACCTGGCGTATCGTAGCGGCTTAATTTCAAGAAAATAGATCGAGAGCACTGCGCGACGTGGAGGTTGAGAGCGCACACGTATAAAATGAGGCGTATGCGACGGATGCTCATGCTGCTTGTAATCGTTGCGGCGAGTGCCGCCACGTTGGCGGCGCTGTGGATTTTTCGTGGCCGCGAAATCTCGTCGTTTATCGATCGTTACTGGACAGTGGAAACTCAATCCGCACCCCTTCAATCCATCGCGTACGAAGGCAGCGGCAACGGAGGCATCCTCATCTGCAATGGCGTCAGTTTCAGTTTGAATGACCTCAGGTCAGGCTTGTCGCTAAGCATTGGTTCAACGAAAGACAATCAACTTGCATTGGCGACCAGCGGCAAGGTTTTCCCTTTTGGCCCGCTCACATCTACCTCAGAGAATACCGGCGAACGTCTCGCTACTGTGCCGCCTTCAGGTGACCAGGCCTTCCTTGCAAACCGTCACAGCGTTCTCAGCTGGCCGACACCGTTTGATATGAACTTCATGACCGGTCAGTCGCCATCTTGGAAACGACACACGTATCAGGAAATTCGATGGGAGAAATCGTCTGGTGCGAAGCTGCAAATGCTTTGGCGTTACGAGCAATTTTTTTATCCCGGCAATGGCTGGACAAGCGGATTCATGACCCGGGAAGGCTCAACTGGTCTGATTCGAGTACACATAAAGGAGTGACGACGGCCGAAAAGGTCGTTCCTTGAGCAGAGCGCCTCTTTTCTGCATCGTTTGCCGTGCGACTCGCGCAAAAATTTCAAAAGCTTTTTACCCGCGACGCGGCGGAAAGTCTGTGGGAGCACGCTTGCCGCTGGACGCACCCTGTAAGCTCTCGACGGATT
>DATDAJ010000252.1:0-5622 GCA_036525475.1 Candidatus Udaeobacter sp. | reverse complement strand
TCCGCCGATTCCGTTCAATCGGATGTACAATCCTGATCGAATGCCGGAGGCAATCCTTGGCAACATCGAGGAAGATCACCTGGACGAAGAAGTTCCTTTCATGCGTCACGCCATTTGGGCAGACGCAATTAACCCGGCACTAACAAAGACCGTGAAGGCGCGTTACTACGGCGAGGTTACTTATTTGGATTATTGCCTCGGGCGAATTCTCGATGCAGTCGAAACGCGACCAAACTCCGAGAACGTTCTCATCTGTTTTTTTTCCGACCATGGCGATCTGCTCGGCGACCATCACGGCTGGCAGAAACAAAATTTTTTTGAGTCGGCCTGCCGCGTTCCTTTGCTGCTCAGTTGGCCAGGAGCACTGCCTGCGGGAATCGAGCGAACTGAATTTATAAGCCTGGCAGATCTTTTCGGCATTGCGACTGGAGTTGCCGGCGAATGCGAGATGCGCGAGGGAATCGACATTCTCAAAATGCTGCGAAGCGAATGCACACCGCGCCAATATCTCATCGGGATGGTTGAAGTTCCCGGCTCACATGATTTCAAAATCATGGTTCTGACAGACGAGTGGAAATACATTTTCATGGCGAACGGCGGACGGGAACAGCTCTTCAATCGTAAAAAAGATCCTAACGAGTTGTCGAACTGCGTCAGTTCGTCGTCCGCAATCAGGAGCGACTTGTATGCTCTGGCGGTGAAAGCGTGCAAAGTCCCGGGCGCAACCGACGCGATCGACGGAGATAAGCTTAGGGCGTTTCCGTTTCGTCAACGGCCGCCGACCCGCATCTATCAATTCGATCGGACTCGCGGCGTGGTCGGATTTCCCGACAAACCTCAGGACGCGCTGAAGACCTTCGACCGCGACACGTTACGATCGTTGGAGTGAAAATGACAATGGCTTCACCCGATCGAGAAGATCTTGCCCTCGGCCTTAAACCGGGCGACCCGCAGTATCGTGCTTATGTCGGTCCGCCCGAAAATTACGATCTAGTCGCGGCGATGGCGTTCAATCTCCTGACCACGCTCGGTCTGCGTCAGCATCATTCGCTGCTTGATGTCGGTTGTGGTTCGCTGCGGATCGGGCGCCTTTTAATTCCGTACCTGAACCGGGGGAAATACTTTGGCGTCGAGCCTAACGAATGGCTGGTCGATGAAGGAATCAAGCGCGAGCTGGGCGAAACATTGGTGCAGATCAAACACCCGACATTTTTCTTCTCCGATTCACCGGGCACGATTTCGCAGGCGAAAATGGCTTTCGATTTCGCGCTGGCCCAATCGGTCTTCAGCCATTGCGGGCTCGACCTGATCAACGGTTGGTTGTCGGCGATTTCGCGTTCACTGGCTCAGGACGGAGCGCTGGTTGCCACGTTCTTGATCGGCGAGGAAGACTCCGCGCAAGCAGGTTGGATCTATCCCGACTGCGTAAATTACCGGCCAGGGACACTCGAACGCGCAGCCAAAGATGTAAATCTGCGATTCGAAATTCTGGACTGGAAACATCCCCGCCAAACGTGGGCTCTTTTTGCCGCGCCGGAATTTGATTCCACCTGGTTCAAGGACCGCGCTCTCACTTGGAACGCAGGATTGGAAAGAGCGCTCAGCCAAAAGCATAAGCCGTGATCGACGAGAAGATTTTCGCGACCCCGCGCAAGGTGAAAGATGTCGGTGATTGTTATTTTTACCACACGATGGAACTCCCGGGTCGCGGAGTCATTGAAGGTCAGGACTGGGATTTGCGTGGTCGAGTGGATGAGTACCTCGGCAACATCGATTTTGCCGGTCAACGCGTTTTGGAAATCGGTCCCGCCAGCGGCTTTTTGACGTTCGAGATGGAAAAGCGCGGCGCCGACGTGATCTCCGTTGAAGTCACCGACGAGCACGGCTGGGACTTTGTCCCGTATCCGAATGCAAGATTAGAAGAAGTGTTCGGCCCGCGTCGAATCGTGATGCAACAGTTGAAGAATTCTTATTGGTTCAGTCACTCCGCCCTGCAATCCAAAGCCAGGGTGTACTATGGCGATGCTTACAATTTGCCTGCGGCACTCGGACAATTCGACATCGCCGTAATGGGGGCAGTACTACTTCACTGCCGCGACGCGCTCCGCATCGTCGAGCAATGCGGAAAAAGGGCGAAGACGCTCATCATCGTGGATAAGTTGCATCCGGATTTGGAGGGCGCGCCGGTCTGTCGGTTAGCGCCGACGCCGGAGAATTTCCTCTGGCACACATGGTGGCATTTCAGCACACAACTCTTCACACAGTTTCTGGCGGTGATGGGTTTCACGACGTCGAAGCCGACGACGCACCAGCAGTTTCACCGCGGAAGAGCGCACACCCTTTTTACGATCGTCGCGCGGCGGGAATGAAAAACGGCTTCGCGCCGGTGGGCTACGTCGGATGTCATTCTGAGCGTAGCGAAGAATCTCTGATTAGCTGCAGAGCAATCCACCGATGCAACATCCAGAGCTGTTTCGCTTCGCTCAACATGACAGCGCTCTTTATGGGTGGGTCTAAGAAATCAATTCACTAACAAGCGATTTCTCCTCTTTCAATTCTGCGACTGACGCATCGATTTTCGCGCGACTGAAATCGTTTATTGGAAGGCCTTGCACGATTTCCCATTTTTCACCGCGCACACGGACCGGGAATGACGAGATCAATCCCTGCTCCACGTCGTAACTTCCATCCGAACAAAGCGCCACACTATGCCAATCGTTCGCTGGCGTGTCGGTGGTGAGCGAAACGACCGTATTCACAACCGCATTCGCCGCGGAGCCGGCGGAAGAAAGGCCACGCGCCTTGATGACGGCAGCGCCGCGCTGTTGCACGGTGGCGATGAAATCTTCCTTCAACCATTTCTCGTCCGCGATCACTTCGTTCGCGGAACGACCGTCAATCCTGGCGTTGTAGAAATCCGGATACTGCGTCGAAGAATGATTTCCCCAGATGGTCATGTTCGTCACCGAGCAAATGCTTACGCCGGCCTTTTGCGCGAGCTGCGCACGAGCGCGGTTTTCGTCCAGTCGCGTCATGGCGAACCAGCGCTCGCTCGGAATGTCTTTCGCATTGTTCATGGCGATCAGGCAATTCGTGTTGCACGGGTTTCCAACCACAAGCACACGCACGTCGGCCGCAGCATTTTTTTGAATAGCCTGGCCTTGCCCAATAAAAATCTTGCCGTTGATCCCGAGCAGATCCTTGCGTTCCATGCCTGCCTTGCGTGGCACGCTTCCGACTAGGAGGGCCCAGTTCACGTCGCGAAAACCTTCATCGAGATCGGCCGTCGGTATCACCGATTCAAGGAGCGGGAACGCGCAGTCGTCCAATTCCATGACGACGCCTTCGAGCGCGCCAAGCACGGCAGGGATCTCGACCAAATGAAGTCGGAGCGGTTGATCGGGCCCGAACATCTGTCCGGAGGCGATGCGAAACAGGAGGGCGTAACCGATGTGCCCGGCGGCGCCAGTCACGGCGACTTTAATCGGAGTTTTCATGGTGCAATTAGCCATAAACGTTTCGCTGAGCAAAGCCGAACACAGTAATAAGCCGGCAACATGCCGGCTTGAGCGAGCAAGATACTCGCGCTCCCCTTCTGTGAACGCATCATTCTCAAAACGCTACGAGTCGCGGAGTTTGGGGAGCGCGGGCATTTTGCCCGCTGTGGCCAGCATGGTGCCGGCCACCTCTTCCTCACCACGCGAGGTTCCCCGCTCAAAATGACAGTAACTACATTAGGGATAAGTTCTGGATGCGATGTATCCGGGTAAATTAGACAAGATCATCAACCTTTTTGAATCGCTGCCGGAAGATGAGCGGCGCGAGACGCTCGTTTCGTATGCTGACAATGCGAAAAGGCAGGAGCCGCGTGAGGGCGAGAATTTTGATCTCGTCGATGTACGCAAAGACGAGGAGTGCACCGACACAGTCGGCGTTTATCTGCACGTGGATGACGAGGACAAGGCGCACATTCGCATGACCCTCGGCCCCGAAGTGCAAACCCTCACTCGCGCGATGACGGCCATTCTTTGCAAGGGGCTGGACGGTTCGACGCCGCAGGAGATTCTCGATTTGCCGAGTGATTTTGTGACGCGCGTCGTGGGCACGGAACTGGTGCGACTTCGCAGCCAGACTGTGTATTACGTCCTCACGCGGATAAAAAGCATCTGCAAAGTTTGGCTGGACCGCCAGCGCATGGCGCAGGTGGCGTAGCGGAGTGGAAGTTCGGCTTCCAGCCGAACTCGGCAGAAAAGCTTCCAGCTTGTAGATAATCGCGTGGACGAAACGTCGGGCTAGAAGCCCGGCGGCCGAATTAACCAGGATGGTTGACTTCCGGTGCGCATCTTCGTGCGTGACCTTCGCGTGATTTTGTTTGTCAATCCCAGTTAATCCTGCGCAAAAATCACGAGCAAATGAAAATGACGATTTCCGTAATTCCACTCATCGGTGTGATCACGCTCGTTTCCTGCGCCAACCCTCCGCCGCAACCGGGGAACTTCGGTTGCTCAGGGACGGATTCCCCTAATCATCAGTTGCGCGCATGCATCGTTGAGGTAGGGAAATTCCCGCCGCCGCTCAACGAATCGCGCGTCGATATTCGCGACACCTCGGGCAAACTGATTGCCTCGCGCAATTTTGGATCGCCCAAAGGCGACCAGGGCCGCAGCGTTGTCCATTCTGCGTGGACGCCCGACTCCAATTTCTTCGTGTTCAGCACACAAAGCTCCGGCGGGCATTCGCCGTGGCATTGGAACACGTATTTTTACAGCCGGAAAAAGAACAAATTCGCTCTGCTCGACGACACGATCGGGCCAGTGATTAAATCGAACTTCAAAGTCCAAGCGCCCGATATCGTAGAGGCAACCGTGCAAGGCACGGCGTCCGATCCGAGCGACATCCAAAACGGTCACGTCGTCACCAGGCATCTCGGCTCGCTTTAAGCCGGAAAATGGTCGCAGGCCGGAAGCCTGCTCGACTTGTCAGGCACGATGCCTGAGTTACCTTCGGCGCGCAGATGCCGCGGAATAAAGAGCTCAAGAAAATCCTTCTCATCGGCTCCGGTCCAATCGTGATCGGGCAGGGCTGCGAATTTGATTATTCCGGTGTGCAGGCGTGCAAAGCGCTGCGCGAAGAAGGCTACAAAGTGGTGCTGGTGAATTCCAACCCGGCAACCATCATGACCGACCCTGAATTTGCCGATCGCACTTATGTCGAGCCGATCACTCCGGAAGTGATCGAGGCGATCATGGAACGCGAAAAACCGGACGCAATCTTGCCCACCCTTGGGGGACAGACTGCGCTCAATGCCGCAATGGAATTGAACCGCAATGGCGCGCTGGTGCGGCACGCCGTTAAATTGATCGGCGCGAACGCGCAGGCGATCGCAAAAGGCGAAGACCGCCAATTGTTCAAGGAAGCGATGCTGCGTATCGGCCTGGACGTGCCGCGCTCTGGCATAGCGCGTTCAGTTGCGGATCTCGATCGCATCATCGCCGAGATCGGAACATTTCCGCTGATCATTCGTCCGGCGTTCACTTTGGGCGGCACTGGTGGCGGGATCGCTTACAATCGCGAGGAACTCGATGAGTTCGCAGCGCGCGGGCTTGATCTTTCGCCAGTGCG
>DATDAJ010000251.1:0-6965 GCA_036525475.1 Candidatus Udaeobacter sp. | reverse complement strand
TTTTGCGTGCTCAAACAGCTGCCGTGTCGGCGGCTCGCTGGCGATCGCGCGTTTCAGCTCCGCGTTCTTTGCCGCTGCTGTATCGAGCGTAATGTTCAGCTCGTTGGGAATCATCTTCGCGATGCGATCTGCATCCCGATAGCTCCATCCCAGCACGCGGGCGACGTCACGCACAACGCTTTTTGCCTTGAGCTTGCCGAATGTAATGATCTGTGCGACGCGGCGCGCGCCGTATTTTTGTCGAACGTATTCGAGGACCTCGCCACGGCGCGCTTCGCAGAAATCCACGTCGATATCCGGAGGCGAAACGCGATCAGGATTCAAAAACCGTTCGAAAATCAGCCCGAACTGAAGCGGGTCGATGTCTGTGATGCCAAGGACAAACGCAACGATCGAGCCTGCCGCCGAGCCGCGTCCGGGGCCAACCGGGATCCCTTTTTCCTTCGCGAAATGAATGAAATCCCAAACAATGAGGAGATAACTAACGAACCCTGTTTTTTCCAGAACGCCAAGTTCATACTCGAGCCGCCTCGTTAGTTCCGCATCGGCCGTAGCTCGTTCGCCGTAGCGCGCGCGCAAACCTTGGTAGCAAAGCCCGCGCAAATAGCCTTCCCGCGTTTGGCCAGCCGGCACCGGATACTCCGGATATTTCGAGCTCCCAAAGTCAAGGTCGACATGGCAACGCTCGCCAATATGTAGTGTATTCGTGATCGCCTCCGGAAAATCGCGAAACAACTGCCGCATTTCATCCGGCGATTTGAAGTATAATTCGGGCAGATAATGCATCCGGCTTTCGTCCTGCACCATTTTGCCGGTGCCGATGCAAAGCATTACGTCATGCGCTTCGTGGTCGCTCCGTCGGAGAAAATGCACGTCATTCGCCGCCACCAAGCCAACGCCGAGGTCGCGCGCCATGTGCACGAGTGCTGTGTTGCACATTTTTTGCTCTTCCATCCCGTGATCGTGCAATTCCAGGAAGAAATTCTCTGCACCTAGAATATCGCGATATTCAACAGCGCTTTGTTTTGCTTTCTCGATATTGTTTGCCTGAATCGCGCTGTTGATCTCGCCTGCAAGGCAGCCGCTCAATCCGATCAAACCCTCCGAGCGCGCCGCAAGCATCTCCTTGTCGATCCGCGGCGCGTAATGAAAACCATCCAGATGCGCCGCCGTCACCAGCTTCACGAGGTTGCGATAGCCAGTTTCGTTTTCGGCCAACAATGTGAAGTGGTACGCCGATTCCCGCCGCGATGGCGGCCGGTCCTTGTGCGATCCCGGTGCCACGTAAACCTCACAGCCGATGATCGGTTTCACCCCGGCGCGCTGCGCTTCCTGGTAGAATTCAATCGCGCCAAATAAATTGCCGTGATCGGTAATCGCCACGGCAGGCATCCTGAATTCCGAGGCTTTTTTCATCACATCCTTCATTCGGATACTTCCATCCAGCAGCGAATATTCAGTGTGCAGATGAAGGTGAACGAAAGAGTCGCGGGACATCAGTTTTCAGTATAAGCGCCAAAAAAAATCTTTGGCAAATTCGCCAAGCATGTTGGCGGGATTGAAGTCAGAAGAAATGGGCCAACTCATCCCTGCGACCGTTGTTCCATCGCCTTTTCCCCGTGGGCACGGGAGAGGATTGAGGTGAGGGGTTCGTGGCCAATTGCGCGAGTCGCTCTGAATGAAATCCTCACCCTTCCCTCTTCTTCGCGAGGGAGAGGCGACCTTGTGGTCAGGCTCTGATCCACGTCAACCCAATTGAAAATCAGCCACTCCTCTCGCATCAGTGCCCAAAAAATTCGTGATTGCATTCGCGTCGAGCAATTGCTATGAGAGCGCGTGCTGCGGGTGGCTTTCGATTGGAAAGCTCCGCGCGGCGCCAAGCTTACTGCGACATGAAAAAATTGGAGGCCATCATTAAACCGTTCAAGCTCGAAGAGGTTAAGGAAGCGCTTGCAGAGCTTGGCATCGAAGGGATGACCGTCACCGAGGTCAAAGGTTTTGGCCGGCAAAAAGGGCACACCGAAATTTACCGCGGAAGCGAATACACAGTGGATTTTCTGCCGAAGGTGAAAGTAGAAGTGGTGATGGCGGACGACTTGATTGATAAGGCGGTCAATGTCGTGGTGGCCGCGGCGAAGACGGGCAAGATCGGGGACGGAAAGGTGTTCGTGCTCCCGGTCGAACATGCGGTGCGCATCCGCACTGAAGAGATCGGCGAAAAAGCGGTTTGATGCAGAAGTTGATAGTTGAGAGTTGATGGTTGAGGGAACTATCAGCGTCGCGGGCGACTATCATTTGCGAGAAGCGTCACCAACACGAATCATTGCGGATGAGACCTTTTTATTTCTCTCAACTCTCAACCATCAACTAACAACTTCAGAATATGACCAAAGACACAACTCCATCTGACGTCAGCAAAATGATCAAAGACCACGGCGTAAAGCTTGTGGATTTCAAATTCACCGATCTGCCAGGAACATGGCAGCACTTCACCACCACGCTCACGGAGTATAACGAAGACATTTTTACGGACGGACTTGGGTTTGACGGCTCGAGCATACGCGGCTGGAAAGTGATCAATGCCTCCGACATGCTCGTCATTCCGGATCCGGCCACGGCGTGGATCGATGTCTTTAACGCCGAACCCACTCTGAGCCTTATTTGCACCATCGTCGATCCGATCACGCGCGAACCGTACGATCGAGACCCGCGCGGTGTTGCCGAAAAAGCAGAGGCTTACCTCAAATCGACCGGTATCGCCGACACAGCGTTCATTGGGCCGGAAGCAGAATTTTTCATTTTCGACGATGTGCGATTTGCCAATAGCGGCAACGCAGCATCATACGTAGTCGATAGCGTCGAAGGCCATTGGAACAGCGCGCGCGAAGAATTTCCAAACCTCGGTTACAAGATTCGAGCAAAGGAAGGATACTTTCCTGTCTCGCCGATGGACACGTTGCAGGACATTCGCAACGAAATGTGTTTGGAACTCGAGAAAGCAGGCGTGGCGATTGAGCGCCAACATCACGAAGTCGCAACTGCCGGCCAGGCAGAGATCGACATTCGTTATGCGCCCCTTAAGCGCATGGGCGACAACATGCAGTATTACAAATACATCCTGCGAAATGTCGCCAAACGGCACAACAGAAGCGTGACGTTCATGCCGAAACCGATCTTCGGTGACAATGGCAGCGGCATGCATACCCACATTTCGCTTTGGAAAGACGAGAAACCGCTTTTCGCCGGGAACGGTTACGCCGGGCTCAGTGATATCGCTCTGTTTTTCATTGGCGGAATCTTGAAACACGCGCCGGCGCTCACGTGCCTGACCAATCCCACCACCAACAGCTACAAACGGCTCGTGCCCGGATTCGAGGCGCCGGTCAATCTCGCCTACTCAGCCCGCAATCGATCCGCCGCGATTCGAATTCCCACCTACTCACCCAGTCCGAAGGCGAAGCGCATCGAATTCCGCACGCCCGATGCCGCCGCAAATCCATATCTTGCCTTTTCGGCGCTGCTTCTTGCGGGGCTCGACGGAATCCAAAACCGCATGGACCCCGGCGATCCGCTGGACAAAAACCTTTACGAGTTACCGCCTGAAGAATTGGCGCAAGTCGCCAGCGTCCCCGATTCACTCCGCGGTGCAATCGAAGCGCTCCAGGCCGATCATTCCTTCCTGCTCCGCGGCGACGTCTTCAACGAAAACTTCATCGCCAACTGGATCGACATGAAACAAAAAGAATACGACGCCCTGCGCCTCCGCCCCCACCCGTACGAGTTCGCGATGTATTACGACGTGTAATGACAAGAAAGATCATGCTACGAGTCGTAGATTTGTGGTGGTAATTGACCGTACATAACAGGCATGCTGTGATACACATCATTTAAGAAAGATTCATGCGACAAACAACATTCGCGATCGGGTTCGTGTCCGTTGCTTTTACCGTCTCGGCATCGGCCCTCGCGCAAACTTCCGCCGACACCGCAGGCAAGAAGGCTCCGGCCGTTCAAACGTCGGAATCGCAGGCCGGGATGACGCCGACGTCCGCCTTGGAAAAGCTGAAGAAAGGTAACGCTCGCTTCGTTGAGAAGAACATGAGGAGTCGCGATTGGCTGGCTAAGGTCTCCGCGACTGCGGGCGGTCAGTATCCGTTTGCGGTGATCCTCGCATGCATGGATTCTCGCGCTCCGATCGAAATCATCTTCGATCAGGGAATTGGCGACGTCTTCGGGATCCGCATCGCGGGCAACGTTGTCAACGAGGACGTGCTCGGCAGCATGGAGTATGCAACGAAGGTCGTCGGATCGAAGGTGATCGTCGTCCTCGGGCACACCTCATGCGGGGCTGTGAAGGGCTCCATCGACGACGCGAAGCTGGGTAATCTCACCGAGCTTCTGGCGAAGATCCGGCCCGCCGTGACGACATCCGGCCCTGGAAGCGCGAAAGACGACGCGTATGTCAACAAAGTCGCCGAAGCCAACGTGTCTCAGGCGATGAAAGAGATTCGCGAGAAGAGCCCGACGATAAAGGCTCAGCTCGACGCTGGAACGGTCGGTCTCGTCGGAGCGATTTACGATGTCTCCACGGGCAAAGTGACATTCCTGCCCGAATGAGGGCATTTCCTCGTGTCATTCTGAGCGAAGCGAAGAATCTCGGATCAATTTGGGCACGCCTGCATCATCGGAAACAGACCAGAGATGTTTCGCTTCGCTCAACATGACAGCACGCTTTATTAAATAATATCTAACATATGAGTATCGTCGGAAAAGTGGACAGCCTCTGGCGTTATCCCGTCAAAAGCATGCGTGGCGAGGAGTTGGAGGAAGCGTTTGCAGGTTACCCCGGCATTTACGGCGACCGCGTTTTCGCCTTCAAAAGTTCGGCAAGCCCTGCGGGATTTCCGTATTTCACAGCGCGCGAACAGCGAAGACTTCTGCAGTATCGGCCGCGGTTTCGTTATCCTGACAAAGCTGCGCGCCCCGTGAATCTGACCGAAGCCGACAGCATGGGCGCGGGTCCTCTCTCCGCCGACATTTCAGAGCTAATGGTCGATATTGAAAGTCCGGAGGGAAAAACGCTTGCGATCGATGATCCGGTTCTTATCGAGATGCTGCGCAGTGATGTCGACGCGAAGCATCAACTCACATTGATGCGATCGCACCGGGCCATGACTGATTGCCGTCCGGTGTCGATCTTCAGTTTGCAATCAGCTCGGCAACTGTCTGAAGAAACAGAAACGCCGATCGACAAGCGGCGGTTCAGGGCAAACCTGTATCTGGATCTGGCTTCTGATAACGGCTTCGGTGAAAACGAACTTGTCGGCCGGTCATTGAAGATCGGGCCGAAAGTAATCGTCAGAGTTTTGGAACGTGATCCGCGCTGCGCAATAATCACGCTCGATCCCGACACGTCAGAGAAAACACCAGCGGTACTGAAAAAAGTAGCGCAAGCGCATGAAGGCACTGCTGGTGTGTACGGTGCAATCTTCGTCGAAGGCATGCTGCACAACGGCGACACGGTCGAAGTCTTAGATTAGGATCTGACAACGGCCAAGCTCGCGAGGAATGCAGGTGCGAAAGATTAGCGGAATCGCCCCACCCTCACCTGGCGCTAACGCGTCCGCCTCTCCCTGGCAGGGAGAGGATTGAGGTCAGGTTACGATCACGCATAACGATCGCGTTTTGCGTCAGCGGTTTCTTTGCGCGAAAAGACTGGCGGATGCGAAACGGCCAAACGATTGAATCCTATGTTCCAGCCCGGTTAGATGCCTTGCCGTGGAGCTCGTGGCATTGGCTCATTGTGGTTTCCCTCGGCGCGACATGGATCCTGGATGGTCTGGAAGTCACATTGGCCGGAGCGTTGGGTGGAGTTTTGACGCGTCACGAGACGCTCGGATTAAGCGACGCGCAAGTAGGTGCGAGCGCGACCTGCTATTTGGCGGGCGCAGTCATCGGTGCGCTGCTTTTCGGCTACGGGACCGATCGGTTTGGCCGCAAAAAATTGTTCTTCATCACGGTTGCGGTTTACCTGATCGGCACAGCCCTCTCGGGTTTCTCCTGGAATTTCTGGAGCTACGCACTGTTTCGCGCAATCACCGGAGCGGGCATTGGCGGCGAATACGCGGCGATCAATTCGGCCATTGACGAATTGATTCCAGCGCGTGTGCGTGGCCGCGTTGATTTGATCATCAATGGCTCATACTGGATCGGCGCTGCGATGGGCGCTGCTGCCACGCTCGTGTTGCTCGATCCGCGCTACATTCCGATCTGGCTTGGATGGCGATGCGCATTCGGAATCGGCGCGACGCTGGGATTAATCGTTATTTTCTTTCGCCGCTGGATTCCTGAGAGTCCGCGCTGGTTGATGATTCATGGGCGAAATCACCAGGCGGAAGAGATCGTTGCGGGCGTGGAACGAAAAATTCATGGCGCCGACGATTCGGCGTCCGCAGGACGCCGCTACAGCGAGCTGTTCCCGACGCGCATTCGCACCCGCACGCATACGCCCTGGCGCGAGATCTGGAACGCGATTGTGCACGAACATCGGCGACGTTCGTTTCTTGCTTTCGTGCTCATGTCAACCCAGGCATTTTTCTATAACGCAATCTTTTTCACGTATGCGCTTGTGTTGATGCGGTTCTACGGCGTGCCGGAGAAAGACGTCGGTGGTTATCTTCTGCCGTTTGCGCTTGGAAATGTGCTCGGGCCGCTGCTGCTTGGGCATCTGTTCGATACGATCGGGCGCAAACAAATGATTACTCGAACGTATGCGCTCGCAGGAGTATTGCTCGCGGTGACTGGCTGGCTTTTTCATGCCGGATCGCTCACCGCCCAAACGCAAACGCTTGCGTGGACAATTATCTTTTTCGTGGCTTCGGCGGCCGCCAGTTCCGCCTACCTGACCGTGAGCGAAATTTTTCCCTTGGAAATTCGTGGAATGGCGATTGCAATTTTCTTCGCAG
>DATDAJ010000250.1:0-6232 GCA_036525475.1 Candidatus Udaeobacter sp. | reverse complement strand
TGGAGGTCATTAAACCTGTTGCCAACGAGGCGACCAACACCATGAAAGATCTTCAGAACACCGCTCAAAATCTCAACAAACTCACCGACGAAAACTCCGAACTGAATCTTGCGCTCACCCAGTTCAAAACATTCGGCGAACACCTCTCCGGGCTGACTGGGCCCGACAGCGCGCTGTCGCATTCGCTCACCAACATCGAAAAAATCAGCACCAGCCTAACGGAGAACGACAACATCGAGGTGACCCTGCAAAACCTACGATCGTCGTCAGAGAAATTGAAGGTAGCAACAACCGAACTCCAGCCGGCCGGTGAAAACATCAAGCAATTCAGCGAGACAATTAAAACTCAGCCCTGGCGTCTGATTTGGCCCTCAACAAAAAAGTACGCCGAAGCGTCATCATCTCCCACTCCCGGCCAGGGAACAATCACTGTACGTAAAACCGCGAAAGCAAAACCGCGGGCTACTCCCAGAACGCGGACGAGCAGCCGATAACGCGATTCACAAGACGTACGCTACGGCGGCCCTGTGGCAAGCTCACTGAAGTTCTATACCGCGCGTTACTGCTCAGGCCCACTTCCGGCCATCTTTTCCATGTCTTGGTTATGCTTCTCGTTGGCCTCCTTGACGTGATCGATGCTTTTCCTGAGTCTTTTTCCATCGTACCCAACCAGATCTGCCGCCTCCAGGAGTTTTGTACTTCCAGGTGTGTTTTGAGCAGGGGCATCTGTGATGGCAGTTTTCTTCTCACATCCGAATGAAAAAAACATCGTCGACAAAATCATTGCAATGAACGTTAAACGAACCGCGGTTTTCATCGGCCTAACGACCCAACCTCAGCGACCGCCGCCGGAAACGCCCGGTCGGCTGCAACAGTCGCGAGCAAATTCTCCCGAACCGTCCGACTGCAAAGCGGGGCGGCGGTGCGCTACAGCGCTCTGGTTGGGCTCCTTCTTTGCTAACTCAAAGACGACTGCCGGCCGATCTACGCCCTGCAAGCGCATCAGCTTCTCCTCTTTTCGACTGAACCCGCAGCGGATCAGCACTCGCTGCGAAGCCACGTTCTCCTTATCTGTCACTCCCACGATAGCGGGGAGTGAGAATCGTTCCAGCGCCCAGGCACAAACCCTGGCAACGCCCTCCGTCGCGTAACCCTTCCTCTGCTCGGATGTGGCAATTCCAAAACCCACCTCAACGCTGTCGAAGAAAGGACTCAGGCCGACATGTCCGATCAGCCGACCGGTCACCTTCTCCTCAACCCCAAAGACGAACGCATTCGTTGTCGGGCTGGCATCCAAGTTGAACTGACCGATCAGATACTCGATCGCTGTGCCGGCATGCCGCTTGTCTCGGTAAATCTGACTCGGCAGCCACCGACGCGCACAGTCCTCTTGGCTCATTTCGAGCATGCGCTGAGTGTCGCCAGGCACGAGCGGCCGCAGCACCAACGACGCTGTCTCAATGCGAAAGACTGTTCTCATTCGTAGCCCAACGAGCGTTACACGGACTCTTTAGGCCTAATTCCATTATAGACGCAGACCTTCGGACCGCAGCGGGCGCACCGCGAGAATAATTCTTGAGAAGCTGAATCGAGCTATGGCCCGTAGCTTTTGGTGAATTTCTTCCGCGATTCTGTCTCGGGCTCAGCTGATGAGATCGGCGGTTTTTGCTCTGCAGGGCCTGAGGCTGATTGTTTTGCCGGTTGTGAGGACGCGTGCGGAGGCGGTTCAGGTTGTGCGGCAGTGTCCTGCGGGCCCTCGCCACCGCGAGCAGGCTCCGGTTGTGCCCCACCAGAGACTTCCACAAATGCCATCTGCAAATTGGAAAGGGCGTTGCGCAGAACCATCGTTTCTTCGTTTGTCAGGTTGCCGCGCGTTTTTTCCTGAATCATTTCCAGTTGATCAATGAACATCCTGGCCAAATCCAGATTGACTTCGGCTTCGCCGGTTTTTGGATTTGGAATTTGACCGAGGAACAACGCCGCGTTTTGCGCGTGCATCATCACGAATTCGATGAACCGCTGGGTCATCTCACCGGTCTGAACAGTTTTTTGGACTTCAGGCATTGCAGAAGGTTGATAGTTGAGGGTTGATTGTTGATAGCTACGACAGCCAAGTTTCTATCAACTACGAACTTTCAACTGGCAACTATTTCTGTGGCGGTTGCACCGTTGCCAAAACATACGGTTGATCGCGAAAATACTTGGTAGCCACTTTTTTGATGTCGTCGAGGGTCACGGCGTTCACGTCGTGCTCGAGTCGCTTATAGTAATCGAAGCCGAGGCCGTAAAGTTCGTCGAGCGCGCAGTGATAACCGAAAGCGTCGTTGCTTTGATTGGCGATTTCTTGTTGGCCGATCAATTTCTTTTTCGCCCGCTCTAATTCCACCGCGGTAAGACCCTCGTTCGCGAGCTTGTGAATTTCGTCGAGGAACTCGGTTTTCACCCGCTCGAGCTTCTGCGGATCGGTGCCGAGATAAAATGAAAACAACCCAGGCACGAGACCCTGCATTTGAGCGGCTCCCACGTAATAGGCCAGACCCATTTTCTCGCGGATGCGAACAAAGAATCGCGACCCGAGATCGCTACTTGCCTCATCGATCAGTTCGAGCGCGTACCGATCGGGACTGGACAGGCTCGCGCCGCGGAAGCCGATCATGAGTACCCCCTGCGCCTTGTCCTTGCGGCTTTCGACCGTCTCCGATTTGCTCAACGGCTTGGACGGCTTTGCGTCTGTCAGAGCAAGTGCGCCAGCTTGCATGTTTCCGAGCGTTTGCTCGATGAGTTGTCTTATCTCGGCTCCTTTAACATCGCCAAAGACGTAGATCACACCGTTCTTCGCGACTACGTAGCGATCGCGAAAATCGATCAAATCTTTTTGCGTCAGGTGCTGCACGGCTTCGACCGAGCCGTTCGAACGCAAAGCGTATGGGTGCTGCGGAAAAAGCGCTTGTCGCATGATGTTGCGCGCGACGCTGGTCAATTGTTCTTCCTCCTGCTGGATCGCAGCGATCTGGATCTCTTTTTCGCGCGCGACGGCTTTCTCCGGGAACGTGGCGTTGAGCAACACGTCCGAGAGCAGGTCCACGCCCAATTTCACATCGGGCTTCATGACATCGACTGACACGCTGAACGAATTGTTGCCCGCGTCACTCGAAATGGAACCGCCCACCGATTCGAGCTCATTCGCAATTTGCTCGGCAGTACGCGTCTTCGTTCCCTTCAACAGCACTTTCGCCATCAATCGCGTGACGCCGTTGTCCTCTGGATTTTCAGCGAGCAAGCCACCGCGAAACACGGCGCCCATCCCCACGAGCGGCAACCGATGATCTTCACGCACAAGCAATCGCAATCCGTTTGAGAGTTCGAATCTCTGAATCTCACCCGCGGCAACCGGCTTCACGGCCTCAGCTTTGCCGCTCAAGGAGCCTTTCGGATTTAACGACACCACCGTCAGGTTGTTCTCGGTTAGATAAGTGCGGGCGACGCGTTTGACGTCGTCGAGCGTCACTTTCTGGACCGCGTCCAGGTATTGGCGACTAAAATTCAGATCGCGCGTCAGCAACCAGTTTGAACCAGTATCCGAAGCCTGACCGCGCATCGTGGTCAGTGCACCGAGATGCTGACCGAGCGTGATCTTCCTCGCCTTTTCTAATTCGTCCGCGGTCACGCCGTTCCGTTTCACCTCATCGATGATTTGCAACGCCAGTTGTTCGGCAGCTTCGCGCTTTTTCGGGTCGAGAGTGGCGTCGATGCCAAACAACCCCGGATCGCCCGGCGTATAAGAAAACGCCGATATACTAAATGCGAGACCGGCTTCTTCGCGCACGCGCCGGTAAAGCCGCGAGCTGCGCCCATCGCCGAGAATAGTCGAGAGCAAATCGAGCGCGGGAACATCCGGACTCGTGACTTCCGGGATGTGCCAGGCCATCGCCAGATGTGTCAGCTCTGTTGAAAATTCCCGGTGGACTTCTCGCCGGCCAAGTTGTGGCGGTTCTGAAGGAATGAAAACCGGTTTAAGCGATTTCTCGGGATACGGTTTAAACAAGTCGCCCAGTTGTTGCCGCACTTTTTCCGCATCCACATCGCCGACAACCACGAAGGTGAGATTGTTCGGCACGTAACGGGTTTTGTAATACTGCATCACCTGTTCCTGCGTGAGTTGGTTGTAGATCTCGAGCTCGCCGATGACTGGGAACCGGTACGGATGCCGCTGATACGCCGTGCCAAAAAGCAGCAAGCTCGCCATGCGATCGGGATCGTCCATGCCCATGGCGAATTCGCGCCGGATTACTTCCTGCTCCTTTTGGTATTCCTCCGGCGGCAGGGTGGAATTCATCATAGCGTCGCTCAGCGCCTCCAGCGCCCTGGCAACCCCATCTTTCGGCACGTCGATCCAAAAAACCGTGCGATCGAAAGAGGTATAGGCGTTGATGTAACCTCCGACGTCCTGGATGCTTTGCGCAATTTGATTCGCAGACTGCGTTTTCGTTCCTTTGAACAGCATGTGTTCTAGAATGTGGGATAACCCCGCGCCGAGATGCTGATCTTCGTTGATGCTTCCGGTCGCGCACCACGCCTGCACACTCGCTACCGGCGCACTGTGGTCTTCCTGCACGATGACGGTCAGCCCGTTTGGCAAAATCCATTTTTGTGCGGTGTTCGGCGGAAACGAAATCCGAACCGGAGATTCAGGTGATGCAGCCTTCAAATTGACCATGGCAAATAATAGAGCCGCTGTGAGAAAACTCGCTACTGGGTTGCAATACATTAGGGTCAAGCCCGGGTGATTCGTTAAATCGTTACAACGTCACATCGACTTTACGATTCACGATTCAACGGTTTAACAATTCAAGGTGGCGAAGCCAGAATTCACTTGCTCGACGTGGCTGGCTTTGACGCGGGCAACTGCGCCAGCGGTTTCACAGTTTCCGGTTTCGCCGGTGCGAACGGTTTCACAAACGCCTCCTCGAAATCGTAAACGTTTTTAAAGTCCTCGATCGAATCCTGCTCGGTTTTCCCGAAAACGCCGGCGCCGATCAGATTAAAAACCATGTGCCCGACGTCTTCGCAGGAACGGATCCCCCAGCTATCGAATACCGTCATCACCATCGGGCCGAATTCCTTGAGCGCGTACTGCCGGACGCCATTGAGCAATTCCGGCCCGCTCACATGACGCACGCTGACGCCTTTGACTTTCTTTTGTTGCTTGGTCGTGAAGTCGAGCGCGTCGCGCAAAAAGATATACCCGTCCCGCTGATAGCGGGGGTCGCTGCCCACAACAGACTCGAGAGCTTCGGCGAATCCAATCTTTTGCATAAACAGAAAACGCGCGTTTCAAAACGCGCCGCGAAAGATAATCGGCAAAGCCGGAAGGAGCAACCCCTCAGCAACAAACGAAATCGTGTCTTCGCTGAACCTAGTAATTTATTCGCATCCCATCACACAAATGGTAGGGACGGCTCGCCGAGCCGACACTTCGTTGAACAATCCGGCGCGTCCGGCGGTCGCGCCCTACCAAACCTCGATTTTTTTAAGGCGTCCGCTATGGGCGTGGTGCTGGGGTAGGCGTGGATCGCGGGACCGGTGTAGATCTCGGTGTTGTTGTTGCAGTAGGTGTCGGCGTCGCAGGAGCAGTAGCCGTCGCGGTCGCGGTTGCCGTGGGTGTAGCAGTCGAACTTGCTGTTGCAGTTGGAGTCGCCGTTGGCGTCGGTGAACCAGATGGCGCGCAGTATCTCCCGCCGGTGTTGAAATAATTGGGAGAATTAAATCCGCCCCAGACGATCATTTCGCTCCCGGTCCAAATTGTCCTGTGAGCGTATCGGGCAGTAGGCGCGTTGGTGACGCTGGGGGCTGTCCAACTGTTCGTACTTGGATCGTATTTGCCGCCGGTGTTGAAAACATGCTGCGGGCCATCCCATCCACCCCAGACGATCATCTCATGGCCGGTCCAGACTGCCGTATGATAGCCTCGGACAGGGGGCGCGCTGGCAGTGGTGGTCGCGGTCCAACTGTCGGCGCCAGGATTGTACCTACCGCCGGTGTTCAGAAAGGTAGGGCCAACACCGCCGCCCCAGACGATCATTTCACTGCCAGTCCATACTGCCGTGTGGCCTGACCGGGCACCCGGCGCGTTGGTGGTGCTGGTGGCTGTCCAACTGTCGGTGCTGGGATTGTACCTGCCGCCGGTGTTCACTAAGGTAGGGCCGGTGGAACCCCACCCCAGACGATCATT
>DATDAJ010000249.1:0-5294 GCA_036525475.1 Candidatus Udaeobacter sp. | reverse complement strand
TTGCGGGACAACCATTTGGTTCGGATCGATACTAATATTCTTGATCGGATCACGATCGACGCGCTGGGCAAAACCAAAACCGTTCTCGCGCGCAAAGATGGGAATTGGACAATCATCAACCGAAACAATGCGCCAGCGGATGCAGGCGCAGTTCGGCGCATGATCGACGCGCTGCAAAACGAGCGGGTAACAAAATTCGTCGAAGATGTCGCTTCCAATCTGCCGAAGTACGGCCTCGATAAGCCGCAGCTGCAACTGACCTTCAGTTCATTTGCCTCAGAGAACACGGCCGAAACTAAAGCGGGCGAGGAACCGTTCGCCACAATTGCCTTCGGAAAAGATGAGGGCGACAACGTTTACGCGCGCCTCACGGATGAGCCATTTGTGGTGGCAGTGCATCGCGGGTTGCTCGATCAGATTTCACCCGATCCGCTGCGATGGCAGGAGTTGTCGATCTTCAAATTTAAGCCTGAGCAGATTCAGAGGGTAAGTGTAACGACTGACAAAGAGCTGTCGTTAGAACGTGATCAAAACAACCAGTGGCATTGGCTGAAAGGAAGCGGCGCAATCAATCAGGCCAATTTGCAATCGCTGCTCACAACCCTGTCGAACTTGTATGCGGTGCGCTGGCTCGGAACGACTACGTCTCAGCAGGGGTTCGATAAACCACAACTCGTGCTCAGCTTCACGACTTCAGCCGACAACAAGACATCACACAAACTCACCGTTGGCGCTCAAAACAACGACGGCACATTTTGCGCACGTATGGACGGACGCGACGGCACATTTGCGGTCCGCGGTTCCGACTTCAACAATTTGAAATTGCCGCTTGAAACGCAAGGCACGGCGTCCCCTTCGCTAACAACGGCGCCGAGTCCGAGCGCAACGCCCTAACCAGTCATCGCTTCGTTTTTTCGCGCGTCTTTGGCGATGGAGATGGGCGGGCAGCCACGCCGCCTGTGCGGCTGACTAATTTGCCGGACGCGTCAAAGACAGAGTAACCCGTTTGCTTGCCCGCTGAGTCATAGCTGTAAACGATCTTATTCCGAAGCGTGCCGTTGGCTGCGCTTTGAGCTTCTTCCAGAATGCGACCTGCGTCGTCATACTTGTAACGGCTCTTGAGCCGAACGCGGCCATCCGGGCCGGAAACTTCTCCGGTCGAGAACCGGCCAGCATTATCGAGTTGATAACGAATCGTCTGACGAACTTTGCCATCCGCATCTGTTGTCGTGGACACTGCTGTGTGCTGTGCGTTATCGAAGTTGTAAACAGTGCGTGACCCATCCGGGTGCATCGACATCGTGACTCGCACGGCGTCAGTCGAAGCCTGGCCGAATGCGGTCGCGCCGCCACACATGAGAAGAGCGCAGGCGAGCCCGGACGCGAACCGGAAACGTTTCATGATTCAGACGAGCTTACGAATTCCGCTGCGGCGGCGCAACAGAACGTTCGTGGATGTCATGGCAGCGGGAACCAAGTAACCCGCACTTCCCCTCCTCTCGTGTGCGAACGGAGGCGACGTCTCCTGGCTGACTTGACACAATTTAACGAGGACTAAATCGACTGAAGATTTTTATTGACCGTTTCCTGCGGAGGTGGTTAAAGGTGGGGTCAAGTGGAGTAAAGTGGGCTATTACTCCACGCGACCAATGGACGCCGATTCCCAACCCGAACGCTTCTATGCTGGAGAGTTCCGGCATTCCATTGACGAGAAGAATCGGATTACAATCCCATCGCGTTGGCGACGCGATCGTCCTGAGGATTTCATTCTTTTGCCTGAAGCGACACACCAGTTTCTGCTGGTCATGTCGCCAAAGGAGTTCGCGAAAATGGGCTCGGCCGCGGAAACGAATGAGACGGTTTCCGCGCGCGATCGCCGCGTGTTCCTGCGTCAGCTGCATTCTCGCGCTCAACATGCAGGCGCGGACCGGCAGGGTCGTCTCGTTTTGCCGGACGAACTTTGCCAAAAAGTTGGATTAAAAAATGAAGTCGCGCTCGTAGGCAATCGCGGGCGTTTTGAAATTTGGAATTTGCAACGCTGGAAACGCGCACACGAAGAGGAAACGGCTACCTACCAGCATGTAGCGAAGGAGATTGGATTGTAAGAGCATGGTGCGCCAACTCGTCATGAATCCGCTATGGATCGAGCCGCCTGCATGGCTCGCCATCAATCCAAAAGCATCAGAAGAGCCCACGGAGTCAGCGGAGGATCTTATTTACCATCGTCCGGTTTTGCAGCGGGAAGCAGTCGAACTACTCAAGCCGAAAGCAGGCGTGCTGATCCTCGACGGAACGTGCGGGGGCGGCGGGCATACCGAAGCGCTTATAGAAGGCGGTGCTGATGTTCTGGCTTTAGATCAGGATCCGGATGCTGTCCGGCAGGTGGCCGACCGTCTGGCGCATTTTGGCCGGCGGATCATCGTGCGGCAGGCAAATTTCCGCTACGCAGATTGTGTTCTCGACGAGCTCGGGATTCGCAGCATTGGAGGCGCGTTTCTTGATCTCGGTGTTTCTTCCCGCCAACTCGAAAACGCGGAGCGCGGGTTCAGTTTGGTTCGAAACGGTCCGCTCGACATGCGGATGGACCCGCAAACGAGCCTCACAGCGGCGACAATCGTGAACGATTACAGCGAAGAGGAATTGACCCGCATCTTTCGTGAGTTCGGCGAAGAACCGGCCGCGCGCCGCATCGCGAGTATGATCGTGAAAATACGCAAAACTTCGCCGTTTCGCGAAACCCTCCCGCTCGCGCGCACAATTGAAAAGCTGGTGGGCCGCCACGGACGACAGCATCCGGCCACTCAAGCGTTTCAAGCGTTGCGCATGGAAGTGAACGACGAGCTAGGAGCACTGGAACAAGGCCTTCGCGTCTTAGCTCCGCGACTCGACCGGGGCGGACGGATCGCGGTGATCACTTTCCATTCTCTGGAGGACCGGATCGTGAAAAACTTCTTTCGCGATCATAGCAAGGAATGGCTCGACAGACCCGAATGGCCTGAGCCGCGGCGGAATCCCGACTGCGACTTTGCCCTTGTTACGCCGAAACCCGTGAAGCCGAGCGAGGAAGAACAGCGTGCGAATCCCAGATCTCGGAGCGCGAAGTTGCGCGTAGCGGAGAAGATCAAATGAACCGATCACGTCGACGAAATTGCAATACTGTGAACGCCGCCTCGCTGGCGCGCTGGATTGTGATGACGGCATTTCTCGCATTTGCCGGCTTGGCTTATGTGTATTTGACGCTGCAACTATATCACCTTGGCGAGCGCAGAAAGGCAGTTGAGAACGAGCTCGCGTCGCTGCGCACTCGAAACGTTGACACCGCCGGACAGATCGCGGCGCTCATCTCGCGCACGGCTTTGCAACGCCGCTTGAAAGAAGGGTACCTGAAAATGATCCCCGTTTCGGATTCAAAGATCGTGCGGCTGACAATTCCGGCGCGATCGACCGACGAAGAGGCGATTCAACCCGTAGTGAACCCCTTACCGCAACATGAATCCAAGTAGCCGAACTCGTTGCGCTCTAGTGTGTGCTGCTTTTATCGGCCTATTCAGCATCTTTTCGTTTCGCCTGATTTATCTCCAGGCAATCAAGCACGACGAATATGCCGGGCTCGCTGCCGAAAAAAACGTTTACAAGCAGATCATTCACGCCGAACGCGGCATGATCTTGGACGCGAACAATGAAGTTCTCGCGCACAACGTTCCTGTGGAAACAGTCGTGGCCGACGCCACGCATCTTACCGATGTGCAAGCAACCGTTGATCTCCTGAACGCCGAGCTGAAGATTTCCTCCCAAGAACTCGCCGAAAAATTAAACAGCGGTCGTCGCTACATCGTCATCAAACGCGAGATACTCGCGGTGCGAGCAAATGCGCTGCGTGAAAAACTCCGCGCCGGCAATCTGCGCGGAATCCACTTCGAGCATGACGCCACGCGCATCTACCCCAACGGTTCGATGCTTTGCCACGTGATTGGGTTTACGGATTTCGATCGGCACGGCGTCCAGGGCGTTGAAGCCTCAATGGAAGAATACCTCCACGGACAAGATGGCTACCGTTTCATCGAGCACAACCGCGCTGGCCAGGAGATCGTGCCTTATCGCGGGCAGGAGCGCGCTCCGCGAGACGGTTACCAGGTGCATCTGACTGTCGATCTTGGGTTACAGAGCATCGTCGAGGAGGAAATCGACGCGGCGATGAAGGAGTATTCTCCACAAAAGGCGACGATCATTCTAATGCGGCCGCAGACAGGCGAAATTCTGGCGATCGCTAACCGCCCAAACTTTGATTTAAACCTCCGCTCCGAGGCCAAGCCCGAACAAATGAAAAACCGGGCCATCATCGACATGATGGAACCTGGTTCCACCTTTAAGATCGTCGCCGCTGCCTCCGCCCTCAATGAACACAAGATGCGTCCTGATTCGCAGGTTTTTTGCGAGAACGGCCTCTGGAACTATGGGGGCTCCGCTTTGCACGATCATCACGCGTATGGCTATCTGACCGTGCGCGACATTCTGGTCAAATCGAGCAATATCGGGGCAGCGAAACTTGCTCTCAGCATCGGCGACCAAAAATTCTACGAGTACATCCGGCGCTTTGGATTTGGCGAGCGCACCGGAATTGAGCTGCCGGGTGAAATCAACGGAGTGATTCGGCCGCCGCAAACGTGGAGCAAAATTTCCATCACTCGCATTCCGATGGGGCACGAAGTCGGCGTCACGCCATTACAGATGACATCGGCGATGGCAACGATCGCCAACGGAGGCAAACTGGTGACACCGCGGATTATAAAATCGGTCACGGCATCGGACGGCAAAATAATCAGCTCAGTTTCGCCCGTCGCACTGCGCCAGGTGATTTCTCCTGAAACTGCCAAACAAATTGGTGATGCGTTGCGCGGCGTTGTGAGCGATCAAGGAACCGCCGCAGCCGCTGCTGTGCCTGGGTTTATCATTGCCGGGAAAACCGGAACCGCGCAAAAGGTCAATCCGAAAGGGGGATACGACCACGGGAAGAGCGTCGTTTCGTTTCTCGGCTATCTACCGGCGGATCATCCTGAGTTTGTCGGGCTTGTCGTGCTGGACGATGCACACACGAGCAAACCTGAATTGAATTACGGCGGGAAAGTTGCTGGGCCGATTTTTGCCCGCGTCGCCGAAAAGGCCGCCCGCTATCTTGATCTTGAGCCGCATGAGGAGATTCGCAAAGCGATTCCCGTTCAGCGAGTCGAAAAACCAAAGCCGGCAGAGCGACTCCGCAAGGTGCCGGCGGAACGAATCGCCTTAACCGATGGTTC
>DATDAJ010000248.1:0-2431 GCA_036525475.1 Candidatus Udaeobacter sp. | reverse complement strand
GTCAAAGGCCCCGGCCTTAACCAGGCTCTCGATGATTTTTCTGTTTCCGATTCGAGAATCGAGACGACTGCAAAAATCCTCCAGCGACGTGAAGTCCCCTCTCCGCTCACGTTCCGCGATCGCGGAGGCCATCGCGCCTTCGCCGACGTTCTTAATCGCGGCGAGTCCGTAACGGATGGCCTTCAATCTGGGAGCGCGCTCTTTCAGTGTGGGAGCGGCCTTGGCGCCGCGATCTTCGGGGTACTCAGGTTCCTCCGACCTAGGCGATTCTTTTCCGCACAAGCTGGCACGCTGGACCCTTCGTCATCTCCAGTTGGCTGGATTTTCGCTGCTGCTTTCAATCATCGTCGGGATTCCGCTTGGCATTGTCGCGAGTCGCGGCGGTGCTGTTGGCCATGTTATTCTTGGTTTCGCCGGCATTGTACAAACAATCCCGTCGCTCGCGCTACTCGCTTTACTCGTTCCCCTGCCCTTTTTTGGAATCAGCATTCGCACCGCAATCGCCGCGCTTTTCCTGTACGGTTTGCTGCCGATCGTGCGCAACACAGCGACCGGTCTGCAGGACATCCCACGAGCATTACGCGAGTCCGCAGTTGCGTTAGGACTCAGCCCGATCGTGCGCCTCTGGAAAATTTATCTGCCAATCGCGTCGCGCTCGATCCTCTCCGGAATCAAAACCAGCGCCGTGATTAATATTGGAACCGCCACGCTCGCTGCGTTGATCGGCGCTGGCGGTTTAGGCGAACCGATCATAAGCGGTCTTAACTTGAATGATCACATGACTATTCTTGAGGGTGCGATTCCCGCCGCTGTGCTCGCGCTTCTCGTGCAATGGTCTTTTGACTTGCTCGATCGCGTTTTGATTCCAAAAGGTCTGCGAATTTAGAGTAGCGCGAGCGTCCACGCTTGCGTGAGGGCCGTGTCGCAAGCTGGGAAGCTTGCGCTACATTTAATCAATGGCAATTGCTTCGATCAATCCCGCTACCGGCGAAAAACTGAAGGAATTCTCGCCCTTCGACGATGCGGAAATTGAAAAACGGTTGAGCCGCGCGGACAAAGCGTTCAAGAGCTATCGCCGAACCACTTTGACCGAGCGCGCGGAGTTGTTGCACGCCGTATCGGAGCTGCTTTTCCAAGAAACGAAAACGTTTGCGGAGATCATCACGCTCGAAATGGGAAAATTGTTCCGCGATTCAATCGCAGAGATCGAGAAGTGCGCGCGTGGTTGCCGGTTTTATGCGGAGAACGGTGCTCGATTTCTCGAGGAGGAACCGGCGCAGACCGATGCTGCTGAAAGTTACGTCGAATATCAACCGCTCGGACCTGTGCTTGCGGTGATGCCATGGAATTTTCCTTTCTGGCAGGTGTTTCGATTTGCTGCGCCGGCTTTGATTGCCGGCAACGTCGGCTTGCTTAAGCACGCATCGAATGTGTCGCAGTGCGCGCTTGCCATTGAAGAAATCTTTTGCCGCGCCGGATTCGAAGACGGCGTCTTCCAAACGCTGCTGATCGAGCCGGAGCAGGTGGAAAAACTGATCGTCGACGCGCGTGTCAGAGCCGTAACGGTCACAGGTAGCGAAAAAGCCGGCGCGGCCGTTGCGAGTGCGGCCGCACGTGAAATCAAGAAAAGTGTACTCGAGCTGGGCGGCAGCGATGCATTTATCGTGATGCCAAGCGCAGACTTCGAATCGGCGTTGAGCACTGCGGTCAAAGCCCGCACGATCAACACCGGTCAGTCCTGTATCGCAGCGAAGCGATTCATTATCGCCGATGAAATTCACGAGCAATTTCTTCAACAATTCGTTGAGCGCATGCGCGCGCTCAAGGTTGGCGACCCAATGGATCCGGAGACTGAGCTCGGTCCACTTACGACCGAACAAATCCTGCGAGGCGTGGATGATCAGGTACAGAAAACCATCGCTCAAGGCGCAAAATTATTGACCGGCGGCAACCGAATTCACGGTCCGGGATTTTTCTACGAGCCCACGGTTCTCGTCGATGTGCCGAAAGAGTCGCCGGCGTACCGCGAGGAAATCTTCGGCCCGGTTGCAGCTGTTTTCCGCGTTGGCGATGCCTACGCTGCCGTCGAGCTCGCGAACGACACCACATTCGGCCTGGGTTCGAGCGCGTGGACCAAAGATCGCGAGGAGCAAAAACTTTTCACATCCGAGCTGGACGCCGGAATGGTTTTCATCAACGCCATGGTCGCTTCCGATCCGCGTTTGCCATTCGGCGGTGTGAAACGGTCAGGCTTCGGTCGCGAACTGGGCGCTGCCGGCATCCGCGAATTCACAAACACACAGACAATCTGGATTTCGTGAACGGGGCGGCGAGCGTCAAATCGCTCAAGACGCACAAGCCTTATTTCGACGTCGCAACGGTCGAGAGATCTTTTGTGAAGCGAAAGCCGTTTCGCTTATAACCAAGTGAT
>DATDAJ010000247.1:0-5460 GCA_036525475.1 Candidatus Udaeobacter sp. | reverse complement strand
CCTTCTAAAGCGGCGATCCCCCCACTCACATGCGCTCGATTGATCCGCGTGTCGGCGTCGATGAAGAACAAATACTCGCCCTGGGCAGTGCGTGCGCCTGCATTTCGGGAGGCTGCGATCTGGCGTCGATTGATTGGGATCACCTTCGCGCCTGCCTGCGATGCGATCGTCGACGTCGCGTCCGTTGATGCATCATCAACGACGATGATTTCGTATGGTCGTGCTGCGGCAGAAGCCGCCTCCCGAATCGCAACCAGGGTATCCGAAAGCTCGTGCTCTTCGTTGTAAGCGGGAACGATAAATGAAATCATTGGTTTGCTGAGGCGAGCCATATCGCCTGTGATCACCAGACACGCAAGTCGCCAGCTCGCGCGGCGCTACTTTGTCGGGGCGTACAGCAGTGAATCGAGAACTTCTCCGTCTTTGAGGATGTGATTCTTGAGGCGCCCTTCGAGAGTGAATCCGGCTTTTTCCAGCACGCGTGCGGATGCAGGATTGTTGGCAAACACTTCTGCGGAGATTCGGCGGAACGGAAAATTGTCGAAACAGAAATCAGTAACCGCGGTCACGACTTCAGTCATGATGCCGCGTCCCCAGAACTTCTCGCCCAACCAGTAACCCACTGTCGGATGCGGGAAAAGATCGCGTACCGCCAGCCAGATTTTGCGATTGTTCGCGTGTCTTACCAGCGACTCAGCGTCGTCCAGCCGCCACGGGCGAATGATGCACCGTTCGAGCGCGAGCTGCATCGATTACTCGCTATTTGAACTTGATACCCGTTTTCTGCACCTCGCGATAAGGCAACAGCCAGACCAGTGATTCATCGTGAAGGTCGACCACCTGAATGCGATTTCCCCATGGATCACGAAAGTCGCAGCGGAACGGCGGCTCCAATTTGAGTTTGTATTTCCCGGTAAGTTTCGTTCTGACTTCCTCGAGCTGCGTTTCATCGCGAACCATGATCCCGAAATGGCGCATGTTTGCTCGCTGAACTTTGTCGACTTCGAAAATCGCCAGGAACTGATGGTCCCCCAGTTTGAAGAACGCGTCGCCCTCGCCGCCCCTCATCTGTTCGAGATTGAAAACATCCTTGTAAAAGGCCACCGCCTTTTCAACGTCGTCCACTTCGATGGCGACATGATTGCATCCATAAACTTGCACGCTCATATGTCACTTTAATCGAAAATGAAATCGTGGCGATTTTGTCATCATGTCTGTCGCCGTCAGGTGAGCTTTCGAGAACGTTGGTCGCGCGTAAAGAACTGGTTGTAACTCCGGCATCCTTTCTAATCAGTCTCGAACCGTGTTTATGCCTTGCCGGACGATTCGCTCGATCAGTTGCGGATACGCCAGCCCTGACTTTCCGGCTGCAAGCGCGAAGTCTTCGTCGTCAGCGAGAATGGGATTCGGGTTCGCCTCGATGAAATAGAGTTTGTTTTCAGGTGTTAGGCGCAAATCGATTCGCGCGTAGCCGTCGATTGTCAGCAACCGGTAAATCTCTTTACATTTTTCCTGAATATTAGTGAGAAGCGCGGGATCGAGGTTTTCGGCGAACTGGTTCTCCAAGCCCCATCGTTTTCGATATTCTTCGTCCCATTTGGCTTTGTAAGTGGCGATCTTTGGTTCATCAGGCGGCACTTCGCGGAACACAAGCTCGCGAATCGCAAAAACCGTCAATCGCACATTGCCCATCAGACTCACGTAAAGCTCGCGACCCTCGATGTATTCCTCGGCAATAACGTCACTGTTGTACTTCTCGTGGATGAAAGTTACGCGTTCGCGAAACTGCTCGTCATTTCCAACGAAAGACGCTTGTGAAATCCCGTACGACGCCTCTTCTTTTACTGGCTTCACGATGAGCGGAAACTTCGGCTGCTTCAGCCGCCCGATCCGCTGTCCGCGCGGAATGACCACGAAATTCGGCACGTGAATGCCATGATAGTGAAGAATCTTTTTTGAGATCCCCTTGTGTTTGCAAAGCGTCAGCCCGGTCGAGCCGCAGCCCGTGAACGGCAGCCCTTGCATTTCGAAAAATGAAACAATGTTCTGGTCGAATTCAGATTTGTTCCTGAATTGTTCGACCAGATTGAAAAGGACATCGGGCGCGAACGTCTCCAGTTTTTGCCGCAGCAGATCGACATCATCATAGATGGCCAGATGCTCCGGCGTGTGCCCCATCACGCGGAGCGCGTTCATCACATCCGCCTCGGTCTTCCACTCTTTCGTTTTCAATTCGTCACTGAAATCCTGGTCAACAGTGGTAGGACTTGTGCCGTCGAACAGCACTAGGACTTTGAGCTTCTTTTTCATGTCCTATTCTCAGTCCGCTGTCATTCTGAGCGGAGCGAAGCTGCAACGCAGCGGACGAAGTCCGCGAGGCCAGGCTTTCCATCTCAGATCCGGCGTTCGGACCGACACAGTCCATAGTCCGAGATGTTTCGCTTCGCTCAACATGACAATGACGATTGGTTACTTCGTCCGCTTAAATTTGCCGGTGAAAAGATAATTCATCACCAGTGTCGTGATGAAAGCGGTAACACGAAAATCCTGCTGCGGATCGTCATTCAGCACATGCAGTCCAAGTTCATCACATCGGCTGGTAAGCCTCGCAAGGAGGTGGTTCACGGGGAATTTCTTTTCGTTTGTCCATTGGCAAACCGCATTCAGTAACCGCCGCCTCCGTCGGCGCAAATAGGCGCCTGCCTTAATCCCAGCCGGTGCGGCGAAGAGCTGTCGTAGATCGGCATCGTAAAAATCCGGGTAGGTATCTTCGTTGAGCTTGCGTTTGCGCGCGTAATACGTTTTGAGCTTTACGTTGAGACAATCGTAATCGGCGACGCGATATTCCGGCGTGTGCACCGGCGGCATGCCCGCCAAAGAGCGCATCAGCTCATCAATGTATTCCATTTTTCGGAGTGCCGGCCAGCCAGCATAATTCTTGCGCCAATCGAGTCCCGGCGTGAGCCATACCGCAAATGTTTCCGCGAAATCCTCGTCCGGATGACTCTGCGCATACCAATCCTCAAGATGAACGACATAACTACGGCTGAAGGGGCGTGGCCGGTAAGTGTCCGGCGTTTCCTCTCGCGATGTTTGCCCGAAACATTGCTTCCATTTTTTCCGACGCGTCAGTTGATAAGCGTACATGTAAGCGTGCCCCGCTTCATGTCGCATTAACTTCATAAACCAATCCGGAGTCCCACCTTCAACTTCGAGCATCATCGTGCGCTCGAGCGCCCGTAGCCGGTCGTGCACCAGAAAGAATGGGACAAAGATCGCAGGAACCCCAACTGGGACAAACCATTCATCGCCAATATGACACGGCGGATGAAACACCAAGCCTTTTGCCGAGAGCTCGACGTAAAGTTGTTGGATCAACGGTTCGAGCGCTGTTCCCTGAAGGCGTAAGCCAAGTGTGGAGATCCGGCGTTCGAGAAGTTCCTGGTCGCTCAGTGACGCCCAATCGACAGCTTCCATTTTCCCGACGGTACAGCCCGCGCTCGCCGCTGTCACGCCTTCGCACTTAGAGATCTCGGGCCTGCGGAGATCTTTTGAAAAAAGGAGAATCAAAATCTTCAATCCCATCGACGCTTAACGATCCTTTCGAATGGAAGCCATCTGTCGATGAAGACGTGACGCGATTGACAAGTCGCCCAACCCGTCTATAGAGAGGCCGACTCGCCGCGGCGAGTCGTTGTCAGAAGTCCGCGCGTCCCCCAAGGATTGGCGCGCCGGGGCTGTTCCGAATCCGAAGTAGAAGCTGCATTCCCGCGGCTTTCGGCATCGAGAATAGGTGCTCGACACGAGACTCGACAACATCGGAGCAACCCCAAACACCATGAAGCTATTTTACGCAGTCATATTTTTCTCATTGCTGGCATCGGCCGCTTTCGCGCGCGAGGAGTCGATCCTGGCTCGTGTGACCAGTTACTGGGCAGGTGAGGGCTCCAAATTCGCCAGTACCGGTCGACGACTACACTCCGGACATTGCGCCGTCGATCCGAAGCGAATTCCCTACGGCAGTAAGGTTGTCTTCCCGGATCGCGCCTGCACCGCGGTCGACACCGGACCGGCGGTGGTTAGCCGCAAGGCGGCTCGTCTATGCGGGCGAACTGCGAGCCAACTCAAGGCCATCGTGGTCGACCGATTTTTTGAAACAAAGCGAGAGGCGATGGCGTGGACGAACGCGCATCCCCACTTTATGACACTTCAGATTGTCCGGCCCGGATTTCACTCAGAACCGCCCGAGCTATGATTAGTTGGAAAAATATTCGTAATCGCTTCTCCCACGACGACAGGGACTTACAGCTGACATCTTCGGCAGACACTGGACAAACACGGAAACGCCCGTACATGAAGAGCCGATGAAATTGATCAACGCGCCGATTCGCGCTGCCCGCTGGGGCGGGCGAGCGGCATAGAGGCCCGTTAGATTTTCGCCAAGTTGGAGCCCCCGAACGCCTTCGGGGCACCCCAGTGGTCGAATCTTACCACGCGCGGGTTTTTCGCGCCGGTATCCCGAACCCACTTCGACAACCACACTTAACAACTTAGAAAGTTATGAAACCAATACTTCAAATTAATCACCAACAGCGAGGCTCACGTCGCGACAAGCGCGCACGGCCTGGTCACCAGAGTTTTCCATTAACGGATTACAATTATCGTCCGACAGCGGAAGCAGAGGCGAGTTCCCTCGCTGGTCGGCCGGCCACGAAGGAGCCCGCCTTTCACAAATTAAGCAGTAAATTCTTCGGCGCAGAGACAAGCCGGGATTATGTTGCCGAGCTTTTGTTCTTCGTTCTGATCACATGCCTCGCCGCGTGGCCAGTCATGTCGATGCTCATCGCAGTGATTCGTATGATCAGGAATTACTAACGGACTGGATTAGTCAGCGATGTTAGCGGTTGCCGTCGAAAATGCCGCGAATAGTTTGGCATGACCATTTATGAAAACGAAGGCCAAAACCTTCCATATAATCGTCTGGTCGATGCTGACACTGGCCGGCTTCAATCTGCTTGCAGCGAAGGAACCTCTTTACGACGGGCTCGGCTCCTATTCGCGCAAGGTCACGACTGACTCGGCCGAAGCACAACACTATTTCGATCAGGGCTTCGGTTTTCTCCACGGATTCAATCATCGCGCGGCCATCCGGGCGTTTCAGCAAGCCGCGGAACTCGATCCACAATGCGCGATGGCGCACTGGGGCGTAGCGCTCGCGTGCGGTCCGCACATTAACTCTATGGCTGTTCCACCCCCCGCAGCGGAGCTTGCGTGGAAGGAACTTGAGCTGGCTCAAAGGAACGCTAGGAACGCATCGCCGGTTGAGCAGGCGCTTATCGATGCCCTCGCAAAACGCTACGCTAGTCCGCCGCAGCCGGAAGATCGCAGCGGACTGGATCGCGCTTATGCCGATGCCATGCGCGAAATGTGGAAAGAATATCCAAAGGATCCAGACGTTGG